>CAZBMT010000031.1:0-12241 GCA_964492645.1 uncultured Cyanobium sp.
GCTCCGGGACGGCCGCGTCAACGTGCTGGTGGCCACCGACGTGGCCGCCCGGGGCCTCGATGTCGACCGCATCGGCCTGGTCATCAACTACGACATTCCCTTCGACGGGGAGGCCTACGTGCACCGCATCGGCCGCACCGGCCGCGCCGGGCGCAGCGGTGAGGCGATCCTGTTCCTCACGCCCCGGGAGCGGCGCTTCCTCGGGGGTCTGGAGCGTGCCGTGAACCAGCCCATCGAAGCGATGGAGGTGCCGGGCAACGCCAGCATCAACCAGCACCGCCTCGACCGGCTGCGCCAGAAGCTCACCGCCACACTCCAGGAGCCCGCCTGCAACCCCGAGGAGCGGGCCCTGCTGGCCGAGATCCTCCAGCGGGTGGCCCAGGAGCAGTCCTGCACTCCCGAGCAGCTGGCCCTGGCCGCCCTGGAGCTCGGGCTCGGGGGCAAACCCCTGTTGCTGCATGGCGAGGAGCGCTGGGGGCAGGGCCGCGCCGGCGCCCCCGTCAGGGAGCGCGACCGTGACCGGGGTGAGCGGGGCGCGGAGCGCCGCCCCTTCCACGATCGTCACCAGGAGCGTGGCGAGGACGGCCCCGAGGACAACATGGAGCGGTTCCGCATCGAGGTGGGCTGGCGTGACCGGGTCAAGCCAGGCAACATTGTCGGCGCCATCGCCAACGAGTCCGGCCTGGCCGGACGATCGATCGGGAAGATCCGCATCTTCGACGCCCACAGCACCGTTGACCTTCCCAAGGGCATGCCCGACGACGTCTTCGCAGACCTGCGTCGCCTGCGGGTCATGAACAAGGAACTTCAGATCTCCCGTCTGGGCTCCTGAATCCCCTCACCGGCACTTCTCACGCCAGTCCCCATGCCTTCCCCGCAACGGCAACCTTGGCCATCCCTCCGTTCCCGGCGGCAGCCCGGCCAGGCCGGGCTGATCCTCGGCCTGGCGGCTCTGGCGGCCTTCGGGTCGCTGGAGCGCCGGGCCGAAGCAACCTCCGCCCCGATCCTCGAGGTGGTGCGCTCCATCTGTCTGTCCGCCTTCGAGACTGAGCTGGCCCAGACCGGCAAGAAGGCCCCGGACGGGATGGCCAGCTTCGCCTGCAACTGTGTGGCCGATCGCATCTCCAGCGGCAGCAGCATCGCCTCGGCCCGCAGCACCTGCCGGGACGCCACCGCCAAGCGCTATCCGATCTGAAGCCCGACCGGGCGTCCGGGCTGGCCCTCAGGCGCAGAGCCTGGTCACCTGATCACAGGCCGTCACCTGGAGTTCGCTCACAGAGAGTTGCTCCACGGCGGCGATCAGGGTCATCTGGACCTCATGACTTTCGCTGGCCACAAGGACCTGCAGCAGGTCGAACAGATCCTGGGAACCAAGTTCTCCATCCTCACGCCAGGTGAGGCTCCAGGGCACAGGGGCGGCTTTCATGGGATCAACTGGATCAGGGTTTGCTGACAATGGAGCGTCCCGGGCGGGGCGGGAGGTTTTTTCCGTTTTCCTTCGCATCTGCTTCAAGCTTCTCCATGGAGCCTCTGGGCCCGGTTGTAGGCTTCGGGGAATTCCACGCCGCTCTGGCTCCCTTCGGCACGCATCGACGGCTCAGGCCCAACAGAACCAAACCCGACACCGGGACCGTTCTGAGCTCCATGCCGACCGCCTGCTTTCCCTGGGATTCCCGACACCGGAGGAATCCGTTCCAGCTTTTTCTTTGAATGACCATCTACGTCGGCAACCTCTCGTTCCAAGCCGAACGCGAGGACCTTCTCGATCTCTTCGGCCAGTACGGCGAGGTCCGCCAGTGCAGCCTCCCCCTTGACCGTGAGACCGGCCGCAAGCGCGGCTTCGCCTTCATCGAACTCGCCGACGACGCGTCCGAGCAGAAGGCCATCGACGACCTCCAGGACGTCGAATGGATGGGGCGCATGATCCGGGTCAACAAGGCCACGCCCCGTGAAGGTGGCGGCGGCGGCGGTGGTCGCGGCGGCTACGGCGGCGGCGGCGGCGGCGGTCGCCCCGGTGGCGGCGGCGGCCGCTCCGGCGGTGGCGGCTACGGCGGCGGTGGCGGTGGTTACGGCGGCGGTGGCGGTGGCGGCGGCGGCAATCGCTGGTGAGTCCAGCGGCCATGGCCGTTGATGGCCCCTCAGGACCTCCCCCATCAGCGGAAGGACTTCGTCGCCTGCTGCGCAGCCTGCGGCCCCACCGCAGGCTCGCCGGCCTGGCGGCCACCTGTTCGGTCCTCAACAAGCTCTTCGACCTGGCGCCCCCGGTCCTGATCGGCCTGGCGGTCGATGTGGTCGTCCAGCAGCGCACCTCCTGGCTGGCCGGTCTCGGCTTCACCTCCGTGCCGGCCCAGCTGGGGGTGCTGGCTGTGCTCTCGTTCCTGATCTGGAGCGCCGAGTCCCTGTTCGAATACCTCTACGCCCTTCTCTGGCGGCGCCTCGCCCAGACGGTGCAGCATGAGCTGCGCATCGAGGCGTACGACCACCTCCAGCATCTGGAGATGGGCTTCTTCGAGGCCGGCAGCAGTGGGCGTCTGCTCACGGTTCTCAACGACGACATCAACCAGCTGGAGCGCTTCCTCGACCAGGGCGCCAACGAGATTCTGCAGCTGATCACCACCGTTCTGGCGGTGGGCGGGGCCATGGTGATCCTCTCCCCCACGGTGGCCGGCGTCTCTTTCCTGCCGATCCCGGTGATCCTCTGGGGCTCGCTCCGCTTCCAGCGGCGGCTGGGCCCCCGCTACCGGGAGGTGCGCGAGCGGGCCGGCGACCTGGCCAGCCTGCTGAGCAACAACCTCGGCGGCATGCTCACCATCAAGAGCTACGCCGCCGAGGAGTGGGAGAAGCAGCGGCTGATCGCCCAGAGCCAGGCCTATCGGGCCAGTAATGGCAGGGCCATCCGCCTGTCGGCCGCCTTCATCCCCCTGATCCGCTTCGCGATCCTCTTCGCCTTCATCGCCATCCTCGTGATCGGGGGGCTGCAGGCCTGGAGAGGCGCCATCGCCATCGGCACCTACTCCTTTCTCGTCTTCATCACCCAGCGGCTGCTGTGGCCCCTCACCACCCTGGGGCGCACCCTCGACGACTACCAGCGCGCCATGGCCTCCACCCACCGGGTGATGGACCTGCTGGATACCCCCATCGCCATCCCCAGCGGCAGCCTGCCGCTCCCCATCGCCGACGTCCGCGGCCGGATCCGCTTCGAGGGGGTCGACTTCGCCTACGCCGGCCGGGAGCGGCTTCTCTCCAGCTTCGATCTGGAGATTCCCGCCGGCGCCACCCTCGGGATCGTGGGGGCGACAGGCTCCGGCAAGAGCACCATCGTCAAGCTGCTGCTCCGGCTCTACCCCATCCAGGGGGGGCGGATACTGATCGACGGCCTGGCCATCGATCAGCTGACCCTGCAGGACCTGCGCCGATCCATCGGCCTGGTGAGCCAGGAGGTGTTCCTGTTCCACGGCACCGTGGCCGAGAACATCGCCTACGGCAGCTTCGCTGCCACGCATGCGGCCATTGAACGGGCCGCCGGCCTGGCCGAGGCGGCGGGATTCATCAACGCGTTGCCCCAGGGCTACGACACCGTGGTGGGGGAACGGGGCCTGCGTCTGTCCGGGGGTCAGCGCCAGCGCATCGCCCTGGCCCGGGCCATCCTCAAGGATCCGCCGGTCCTGGTGCTGGATGAGGCCACCGCCGCCGTCGACAACGAAACCGAGGCGGCGATCCAGCGCTCCCTCGATCGGATCACCGCCTCCCGCACCACCCTGGTGATCGCCCACCGGCTGAGCACGGTGCGTCACGCCGACCGCATCGTCGTCATGGAACAGGGCCGCATCGTCGAGAGCGGCGGACACGACGAGTTGCTGGCCAGGAACGGCGCCTATGCGGCCCTCTGGCGGGTGCAGACGGGCCTGAGGCCGGAGGAGGTGCTGCGCTGAGCCCGATGGGCTTAGCGTGGTTTCAATGAACATTTCTCAACCCAGGACCGCGGCCCAGCCCGGGAGGGGGGACAAGCCCCGACCATCCCGGCGCCGTGCCCCGGTGCTTCTCGCCGTCGTCTGTGGCCTCGGGGCCGGCCTGCTGCTGGCCGGCCCCCTGGCCCAGCTGATCTCGGCCAGGGCCACGGCGGGGGGCAATCCGGCGCTGACCAATCCCTTCGCCGCCTGGAGCGGCGGCATGGACCGTCAGGACATCCTGATTCTGGGCACCGACGTGGGCGGTGGCAACACCGATGTGATCGCCACGCTGCGCATCGATGGCAAGCGCACCAGCATCACCCAGATCCCCCGCGACACCTACATCGAGGCCGAGAGTTTCGGCCCGGTCAAGGTCAACGCCCTCTACAGCCTGGGCGGTATCGAGGCGATGAAGCGGGAGATCTCCCAGCGCCTTGGCCGCCCCATCCAGCACCACCTGGTCGTCAACCTCTCCTCGATCCGCCAGATGGCCGATGTGCTCGGGGGCATCGAGGTGGACGTCCCCAAGCGCATGCTTTACGAGGACCGCAGCCAGGGGCTGTCCATCGATCTGCAACCCGGGGTGCAGATCCTGCGAGGCAAGGATCTGGAGGGTTTCCTGCGCTTCCGCCACGATGAAACGGGCGACCTCGGGCGCATGGACCGCCAGCAGCTGGCCCTGAAGTCCCTGTTCCGCAAACTCACCCGGCCCGAGTACCTCGTGCGGCTGCCGGCCCTGATGATGGCCGCCCGCAACGACATCAAGACCGACCTCGGCCCCATGGAGCTCGGGGGCCTGATCACGGCCATGGGCAGCACCCAGCTCGACACCGAGCGGCTGGACGGCCGCCCCTTCTACAAGGACGGCATCAGCTACTGGGACGCCGTCTGGCCGGATCCCGGCAACGACCCCCTGGAGGCAGGCAGCGAGGGCCAGGCCAACGCTACGAACGGCCGCCACCGTTTCCTTTTCTGACCTCACCGGGCGGGGCGGCGGGATCCTCCCCCCCTTCGGGCGCGCGGCCGTCGCGGTCGGAGAGGGTGATCAGGGCCAGTCCGAGGGCCATCAGGACCGGCACCGGGCTGGAGACGGCCACGGTGACACCGAGGGCCGCCGTGAACCAGATCGAGGCGGCACTGCTCAGACCACGCACCTCCGGTACGCCGTGCTTGGAACGCACCGGAGGCACCAGGATCTCCCCGGCCCCCAGGAAGCCGATGCCCGCCGCCACCCCCTGGATCACCCGGCTGCGGGCCTGGGCATCGGGGCCCGCCGCCAGGACCATCAGGCAGGCGCTCATCCCCACCAGCACATGAACCCGCAGCCGGTTGGGGTGGGCGCGGCTGCCGTGGTGCGCCCGGTTGATGCCGACCGCCAGTCCGCAGAGCACCGCCATTCCCAGCCGCAGCAGGGACTCCAGATCCGGGGTCAGCGAGAGGACCATGGCTGTCCACGGCACGGCGAGGGGTGATCAACCCTGGCGCATCGGCGAACGGCCGTCGACCATGGACCTCCATAGGCTCCTGCCAGCCCAGCACCACCAGGTCCGTGCAGTCCGCCCTGCTTCGCAACAGCCTGAGGCTCGGGGTGGCCGCCTTCCTCACCGCCGCCCTGTCGCTCTGGTTCGAGCGGATCGCCTATGTCTGGTACCCGATGCTGGCCGTGGTCACGGTCATGGAGGACGGGGACGACCTCAGCCTCCGGGCCGCAAGGGTGCGGGTGCTGGGCACCATCACCGGAGGGCTGGTCACCTTCCTGGTCCACACCATGCTCTCGGGCTGGCCGGGGGTGCTGGTGTCGCTGCTGCTGATGCTGCCCCTGCTGCGCTGGCTGGGCTGGCAGTCGGCCGCCGGGACCGCGACGCTGGTCAGCCTGATGTTCCTGATGATCCCCAGCCATGTGGCCCTGAACTGGGATTACGTGTTCAACCGCACCCTGGACACGGCCGTCGGCTGCGTGATCGCCATCGTGGTAGGGCTGCTGTTCTGGCCCCGGCGGGGATTCGACCGGCTGATGCGTCTGGAGGCGGGGCTGCGCCAGGGCTATGCCACTCAGCTGGAGCAGCAGCGGAACTGGATCGAGGGCCGTGGCGTACGGCCCAAGCCCCTGGCCCCGGCCAGCCTCAGCCGCGACCTGGTGGCGATGGAGCAACTGCTTGCCCAGGAGCATCGTGGACCCCATGGCCAGCGCCTGCAGCGGCTGCACTGGCCGCAGCGGCTGCAGCTGTGGGGCGCGGTCCAGCACCACTGGGTGCAGTGGGAGCGCCTGCTGGGGGGCCTCCCCGACCGGCTGGGCCCGGATGCCAGGGCCACCGATGCCGGGGCCGACGATGCCGGGGCCGACGATCCGCTGCGCACCGGCATGGCACGCATGGAGGCGCTGCTTCGGGGGGAGGCCCTTCCGGTCCTGGCCCCGGACCCCGGGCCCTGGCAGGCCCTGGCCCGGCGCCGCTCCCTGCCGCTGCTGCCCCTGCTGGCCCTGGCCCAGGAGCAGCGTCCGCTGCTGGCCAGCCTGCGGAGCCTGAGCCTGGTGGCCCGATGCTGATCCGGCGCTCCGAGCTGCGCCTGGCCCTGACGGCGGGCCTGATGAACGGCCTGGGGGCCCTGGCTCCGCTGGGCTACGGCTTCTACGCGCCGATGGCCGTGCTGGTGGTCTGCACCGGCACCTACGGCGGCTCCATCGGCCTGGGGCGCCAGCGGCTGCTGGGCTCCGTGGTGGGGGGGGTGGTGCTGGTGATCTCCTTCACCGGCCTCAGCCACCTGCCCCTGGCTCTGGGGCTGAGCCTGTCCCTGATCGCCATGCGGTTGGTGGGGGCGGCGCTGGGGCTGGAGGTGGGGTACAAGGTGGGCAGCAACATCATCGTGATGGGCTGGCTGGTCCACGACGGTGAACTGGGGATCTGGGTCCCGGTGCGGCTGTTCTGGACCGCGGCCGGCATCCTGATGGCGCTGCTCTGCCTGCGGTTCTTCTGGCCCGACCTGGCCGTGGAGGGCAACCGGCAGCGGCTGCGCCGGTTCCTGGGCGAGCTCGGCGGGGCCCTGATCACCCAGGCCGACCGCCTCGAGGCGCCGGCCGCTCCGACGCCGCCGGGGGCCCTGGTGGCCGCCCGCCGGCTTGAGCTGCAATCGGCCCAGGGGCTGCGGCGCCAGCTGGTGGAGCTGCGCCAGGCCCTGCCGGCGGTGGCCGATGAGCTCGGCAACAACCCCACCAGCCATGCCACGTACCGGCTGTTCCAGCTACTCAACGGGGCCGGCTCCCAGCTGGTCGGTGTGGTCGACGGGCTGCGGCTACTCGAACACACACCTGCGGATCGGGGTCCCCTGGAGGGACTCCACGGCGCCCAGGCCGAACTGCTGCGGGCCGTGGCCGGGCGCCTGGAGCAATGGCGCCATTGCCTCGAGGTGCCCCACCGCCACCGGCCGGCCCCACCGGCAACGGCCATGACCCCTCCGGCCCGCTGGAGAAACCTGGAGCGCTCCCTGCACGATCCGGACCTGGACCGTTTCGATCTGCCCCTGCTGCAGCGCAATGCCAGCCGGCTGATGCTCTGCGGCCAGGCCCTGCGCAGCATCGAGCAGGCGGAGCACAGCTGGCGGTCCCTGGGGGAGGCCAGCGGCTGACGCCATGGCTGCAGCGCGCCCGTCGCCACCGCAGGCCCCCAGGTGCCGCCCTGCCCTGGCGCTGGGGCTGCTGCTGGCCGCCGCCGATGCCGCCGGCGCCGAACCGCTCCCCTCCGGGCCAGGGGCCGACGCGGCAAAGCCGGTGGCGCCGGCGGAATCGCCCCTGGTCCGGCTGGAGCCGGGCTGGGGCACCCTCCCGCAGACCCTGGGCCTGCCGGCCTGGGCGGATCTGGAGCTGGAGTTCCTGGCCGAACCGATGGCCAATCCCGTCGGCGGCCTGGTGAGACAGGTGAGCTGGATCCAGCAGTCGACCCTGGCCCTCCACCTGCGAGCTCCCGACGGCGCGGCCACGGGACAGGAGTGGAAGCGCTGGGGGTTGCGCCTGGCCATTGCCGCCTACAACGGCGACCCCGCCTACGCCCAGCGGCTGGGGGCGAAGCTGCCCCTGCAGGAGGTGGCCAATCCGGTGGGGTTCTGGCTCACCCGCGCCAGCCTGGAGCGCCGCTCCGACGATGGCCGCTGGAGCCTGGAGGCGGGCGTGGTGGGCATGGACGGGGATCTGTTCAGCACCCCGATCGAGAGCTTCTACGTCCACGACGCCCTCAACGGGGCGCCGGTGCTGTTCACGATCCCGAACTTCCCTGTCTTTCCCGTGGCGGCGCCGGGCGCCCTGATGGTGCTGCGGCCGACCCCCGCCACCACCGTGCGACTGGCCAGCTTCAACCTCGGCGCCACCGACGAGGTCGCCAAGCTCCTGGGGACCGCCAGCGGCCTGCCCCCCGGCCGGGGCTGGACCCACCAGTTGCAGTGGAGCTATGCCGCCCCCTGGCTCAACCACGGGCTGGGAGACCCGATCGCCGCCTGCCGCGAGCCCGGTGGCCTCAGGGCCCGGGGCCGGACCTGCGGCCAGCCGGTGGCGGTGGAGCGGCAGTTGCCCGGCGGCCTGCTGCAGCTGGCGGCCTATGCCGGCACCGGGCCGAACCGGGGCCTGTACGGCAGCGCCACCGTGCCCGTGGCCCTGCCCTGGGGGCTCGACCACCGCCTCTGGGGCGCCACCGCCGCGGGCTTCGACACCGCCGCCAATCCCACCCCCAGCTACATCGGCGGCGGTCTGGTGAGCCAGGGAGTGCTGCCCGGCCGTCCCCTCGATCTGCTGATCCTCGGCGTGGCCCGAACCGGGTTCAGTCCGATCAGCCAGCCAGTTCTGAGCCACGAAGGCGTGGTGGAGCTGGGGTATCAGATCCGCTTCAACCGGTCGTTCAACCTCCAACCCAGCCTGCAGTGGATCCTCAATCCGGGCGGCGCCGGCCGCGTGCCGGGCCTGTTCGCGGCGGGCCTGCAGCTGGGTTTCAGCTTCTAGGAGCCGGAGAGGCCGATGTCGAGCAAACTGGGCGCCGGATGGGGGGTACGGGAGGCCATGGGGGGCAGCGGAATGGGGCGGCCCCTGGCCAGGTGGATCCTCTCCGGGATGGTGCCAGCCATGGTGCTGGGTCTCGGCACTGGACCCGGCCCCGCCGCGGCCCAACCCCTGCCGGCGGCCAGCGCCGGAGACGTGCGACGCCTGGAGCGCCGCTGGCAGGAACTGGATCGCCAGATCCGTGCCCTCGAGGAGCTGCTCCCTCCCGAAGCGGCCCCCCTCCCCACGGACGGGGCCGCCAGGCCGGCGCTGCCGGAGGCGCTGCTGGGGCTTCCCGAAGCCGGCGCGGTTCCCGGGCCAGCGCAGGACAGCGTCTCCCTGCCGCCCCTGGCGCTGCCGCGGGCCGGCGATCTGCGTCCGGGCCAGCTGCAGGCCCTGAGCCTGGAGCAGTCGCTGGCGATCGGCTTCGCCAACAGTCCAGGCCTCCAGGCGCGCCGCGAAGCGGTGGCGGCGGCCCTGGCCGAGCTGCAGAGCCAGATGGGCACCTACTGGCCCCGGATCTCCGCCTATGCCGCCGGCGGCACCGACCAGGCGAGCACCAGCTTCTTCTCCCCCACCGGCACCGGGAGCCTGTTCACCCCCAGCAACCCCTTCTTCATCCCCCCCGGCGGCCGGGGCTCCCTCAACAACAACGCCAACGGGGTGTCTGGCGGCCTGGCGCTCCGCTATGAGCTGCTGGATTTCGCCCGCACCCCGAAGGCGCGGGCGGCCCTGGCGCGGCTGAGCGGCAGCCGTCTGGATTACGCCGATGCCCTGCGGCGGCTCCAGCTGTCCCTCAGCGAGGCCTACTACCAGCTGCAGCGGGCCGACCAGCTGGTCCGGATCCGGGACGCCGTCGTGCGCAACGACCTGCTGATCCTGCAGGACAGCCTGGATCTCAAGCAGGCCGGGCTGGTGCCCCGGCTCGACGTGCTGCGGCGCCAGGCGATCGAGGCGGAGGGCCAGGAGCAGCTGATCGCAGCCCTGGCGGAACGGGCGGTCGCCCGCCGGCGGCTGGCGGCCCTGCTCAACCTGCCGCCCCGGCTGACCCCCACCGCCAGCGACCCGATCCGCCTGCAGCCGCGCTGGCCCCTGGACCTGGAGGCCAGCCTGCTGGCCTCCTTCCGGGACAACCCGGAACTGGAGGCTCTCCTGGCCACCCGCGAGGCGCTGCTGCGCCAGAAGGATGCGGTCGCCGCCGAACTGCTGCCGAAGCTGTCCCTGTTCGCCAGCGCCGGGGCCGGGGCCACCAACGCCAACAACTGGAACGTGCGCGTCGCCGACGGCGGCTGCTGCGGCACCACGGTGGTCACCTCCCTCAACACCTACGGCACCGACTGGTCGGTGGGCCTGGCGGTGCGCTGGCTGCTGTTCGACGCCGGCACCACCCAGGGCCAGGCCCGGGCCCTGGCCCGCCGCGGTGCGGCGGTGGCCCAGCAGTACGCCGCCCAGCGCAATGACATCCGGCTACGGATCGAGCAGGCCTTCCTGGGGCACGAGGCCAGCCTGGCGCGCCTGGTGGCCGCCCGGCGGGGGGTCTCCGCCAGCCTGGAGGCCTTCCGGGACGCCCGGCTGCGCTATCAGGCAGGGCTGAGCAGCGAGCTGGACCTGTCCAACACCCAGGAACGGCTGATCGCCAGTCTGGTGCAGCGGCTGGAGGCCACCGTGAACGTGAACATCACCTACGCCCAGCTGCTGCGCGAGCTGCTGCCCATGCCGACGGATCCGGACGCTCCGGTGCCGGCACGCCTGCAATGGAGCCCATGACCATATCCCCCGAAGCGGTCGATGCCGCCGATGCCCGTCGCGACGGCAGTCTGCGCCTGGGGCAGGTGATCGCCCTGTTGCTGGCCGCCGTGCCGCTGCTGCTGCTGCTGCAGCCCTACCAGTGGCTCTCGGCCCTCGGCTTCCGCCTCCAGCAGGCCTGGCCCCTGGGCGGGGGTGGGGGCATCCCCGGTGGCAGCCTGCTGCTCGTGTTCGCCGGCACGGTGCTGCTCACCCTGCTGGCGAACGGGCCCCTGAAGGCCTGCCGGGGGGGCGGACTCACCGGGGTGCTGGCCCTGCAGCTGGAGCGGGTGCGGCAGGGACCCGCCCGCACCGCGGCCCTGGAGTCCCTGGATCTACGGCGCCAGCTGGCCCGGCTGCCGCTGTTGGTGCTCACCCACGCTGCCGGCCTGACGGTGGGGCTGGAATCCCCCTCCGCCTCCCTGGGGGCGAGCCTGCTGCTGGCCCTGCGGACAAGGGTGGCGCCGCTGAAGCGTCTGCCGTTGGCCGTGCTGCTGGCGACCGGCGCCGGAGCGGGCCTGGGCATCGCCTTCAATTCAGTCCTGCTGGGGGTCACCTATGCCGTGGAGGAGCTCTGCCGGCGGCGCTCGGCGGCGCTGATCAACGGAACGCTGCTGACCGCGGGGGCGGGGGTCATGCTCGGAGTCGCCACCGGCCTCTGGGCCAGCACCCCGGAGGCGGCCCCCGCTCACCACACCGGCGTCAGCCTGCTGGTGGGCGGCGGCCCGCACCTGATCGCCCCCGCCCTGCTGCTCACCCTCGGGGCCGGATGGCTGGGGGGCGCGTTCAGCACCGCCACCGGCTGGATGGCCGGGCGCTGGGGCCGCTGGCTCGCCAGGCCGGTCGGGTCAGGGGAATCAACCCTGGCCAGACCCCTGCTGGGGTCCCTGCTCGCCGCCCTGGTGATCAGCCTGGCGGCCGTCGCCAGCGATGGCTGGAGCCTCAACGACGGTCAGCTGCTGATCCTGCGCATGGCCTACGGCGAGGATCGCCCGGGGTTGGAAATCCTCCCCTGGCGGCTGCTGGCCTCGGTGCTGAGCATCGCCATCGGCGCCCCTGGCGGTGTCATGCACGACGCGATGTCCCTGGGGGCCCTGCTGGCCGGACCCCTGCTCGGCGACCTGCCGCCCCTGGAACGTCAGCTACTGGTGTGGACCGGGGCGACGGCCCTGTTCAGCGGCGCCTGCCGCACGCCGCTGTTCTGCGCGCTGTTCGTGATGCAGATCGCCGGAACCATCGCGCTGCTGCCCTGGTTGCTCCTGGTGGCCGGCCTGGCGGCACCGATCGGCCGCTGGGTGCGACAGGACACATGGAACGAGGTTCAACTGGACCACTGGCTTGAGATTCACGGAACCAAGGAAACAGAAGGGATGAAAACGGGATGAGGATTCCGGGCATTTCCCTTCCTCTGCAAGCACCACTCCTGAAGTCACAGGCAAGGAGGACACACGGGTCGGGACAGCCAGAAGACGCTAAACTCAAAGTGAAG
>CAZBMT010000032.1:0-9846 GCA_964492645.1 uncultured Cyanobium sp.
AAAGGACCTTGGACCTGCCGGACCACCTCGTGCGCCAGGCCAAGCAACGGGCCCTCCAGCAGGGGCGCACCCTCAGGGAACTCGTGTCTGAGTCCATCCGTCAGGGCCTCCATGACGGCACGACGCTGTCGGTGCCCGCCGCCAGCGATCCGGTGATGGTGGATTCGGCAGGACCTCCGCCGTGCCGGCCCGCCTGCTTGATGTGACTGTGGGGGTGGCGACGGCCTTCGCCATCACCAGCTCCACCAGGATGGTCACATTGGATCAGGATTTCTGCCAGTTCCTCGAAGCGGGGCTTGATCCGGAACTCTTACGGGCCGATTCCCATGACGGCGGTTGATGTGCCGGCCCCCGCGCTGCCGGGGCTGCCTGTGGTGGAGACCTTCCACTCCCTGCAGGGGGAGGGGCTCCATGCCGGCCGCAGCGCCTTCTTCCTCCGCCTGGCGGGCTGCGACGTGGGCTGCCCCTGGTGCGATACCAAGCAGTCCTGGCCCCGGGCGGCCCATCCCCGGCGCCCTCTGGGCGAACTGGCGGCCGAGGCCGGCGCCGCTGCCGCCGCCGGCGCCGCCTTCGTGGTGGTCACCGGTGGCGAGCCCCTGCAGCAGCCCCTGGACGCCCTGTGCGCGGCCCTGGCTGCGGCGGGCCTGCCCCTGCACCTGGAAACCAGTGGCGTGGGGCAGCCCAGCGGCTGCTTCGACTGGATCACCCTCTCGCCCAAGCCCCACCGCCCCCCGGCCGCCGAGCTCCTGGCCCGCTGTGACGAGCTCAAGGTGGTGGTGACCGGCCCGGCCGACCTGGACTTCGCCGAAGCCATGGCTGCCGAAGCCGGTCGCCTGCGACCGGCCGCCGCACCCGGTCCCGCGCTCCTGCTCCAGCCCGCCTGGGACGAGCCGGCCGCCCGGGAGCTGGCGGTGGCCTATGTGCGCGCCCACCCGGCCTGGCGCCTCAGCCTGCAGAGCCACAAGTGGCTGGGGGTGCGCTGAGGGCCGTGAGCGGAGCCCCAGCCCCGGAGCCTCAGAGGGCCAGGGCCGGCTGCTGCACCTTCTCCGCCTTCCAGAGCCGCCAGCGCAGCTGCAGATCCTTCGGGGTGTACACCACGATCGGCCGGCTGGCGTCGTAGGGCACCACGAAGGGCTTGCTGCCCATCGGGATGAACACCCTGCGTGTTGCCTGGCCGGGTGGGCAGGCCATCCGGGTCGACACCATCGGCCCCACATCGCTCACCGTGTAGACGCTGACGCCCGGGCCCTTCAGCTTGCTGGCGCGGAAGCGGCCGCGGAAGGCCTGCTGGTTGCAGTCGGCCTCCACCTCCCGGCCGGCGATCAGCTGCACCCGCCAGTCGTTCGGGTTGGGGGACAGGCGCGGATCGGTGGTGGGCGGCAGCACCCCGCTCACCTGGATCACCCAGCGGGTCTGGGCGGCGGTGGGCCTGGGGTAGGGCGTCAGATCCAGCCGGGGGATCGCCCGGGCCGGCGCCATCACGAGCGCCAGCAGGGACGGCAGGCTGACGGCGACCGCGGCCGCCGTGGCGCGGCGCAGGGCATGGGCCATGGGGAACCTCGGAAGAGACCGGAATCCGGAGGAACCACCATGGCACCCTCCGTAACTTCCGATCCCTGCATGCCCTCCGGCCACTTCCACAATGGGGAGACCATCGCGACCGCCGCCCCATCACCCGCTCCCCTGCCACGCCCACCCCAGCCACGCCGCTCGCCATCGCCCTGCTCTCCGGCGGCCTGGATTCGGCCACCGCCGCGGCCCTGGCGATCGAGGCGGGCCACCGGGTGATCGGCCTCTCCTTCGATTACGGCCAGCGCCACCGGCGCGAGCTGGACGCCGCCGCCGCGGTGGCCGGCGCGCTGGGCCTCGAGGAGCACCACGTCATCGCCGTGAACCTGGCGGCCTGGGGCGGTTCGGCCCTCACCGATCCGGCCATCCCCGTCCCCGACGGCGGCGTGGTGGCGGGGGTGATCCCCAGCACCTACGTCCCCGGCCGCAACACCGTGTTCATCGCCCTGGGGCTGAGCCTGGCCGAAGCCCGCGGCGCCGGCAGCCTCGTGCTCGGGGTCAACGCGGTGGATTACTCCGGCTATCCCGACTGCCGCCCGGACTATCTGGCCGCCTTCCAGAGCCTGGCCGACCTGGCCACCAAGGCGGGGCGCCATGGCCATGGGGCCCGCCTCTGGGCCCCTCTGGTGGCCTGGGACAAGGCCACGATCGTGCGGGAAGCGCTGCGGCTGGGGGTGCCGGTCGCGGCCACCTGGAGCTGCTATGGCGGCGGTGAACTGCCCTGCGGCGTCTGCGACAGCTGTCGCATCCGTGATGCCGCCCTGGTGGCCGCGGGCCGGCCCGATCTCACCAGCGCCAGCGTGCGCGCCGGAGCCCCCCTACGCGCCGGAGCCGACCGTTGAGGTCCGGTTCGCTTCCCTGGCTGGAGCCCCGGGCCCTCGCCGGGGTCCTGGCGGAGCGCTTCGGCCGGGACGGGCTGGTGCTGCTCGATGGCGACGGCAGCCCCCTCGGCCGCCGCGGCGTGCTCGGGGTGGCTCCGGTGGCCACCGTGGCCTGCCGGGGGCTGCCGGGCAGCCCGGGGGCGGCCGACCCCTTCGACGCCCTCGCCGACCTGGAGCGCCAGGGGGGTCCGTGGCTGGGCTGGCTAGGCTATGAGGCCGGGGCCTGGGTGGAGCAGGCCGGGCACTGGCAGGCCTCCGACATGGCCAGCCTGTGGGCGGCCCGCCACGATCCCCTGATCCATTTCGACCGGGGTGAGGATCGGATGTGGCTGGAGGGCCAGGACCCGGCCCGGTTCGCGGCCATGGCGGGGCTGCTGGCGGATCCGGCCACCGGGGCGGCGGTGGCTGCCGCCGGGGAGGAGCCGGCCGAGGGGTCCGGCATCGCCCGTGGCGCCTGGCACTGGCACACCCCGCCGGACACCTATGCCGATCAGGTGGGGATCCTGCGGCAGTGGATCGCCGCCGGTGATCTGTTCCAGGCCAACCTCACCGCCTGCTGCGAGACCCGGCTGGCCGAGCCGCCGGACCCCCTGGCCCTTTACGGCCGCCTCGTCGGCCATGGCCCGGCTCCCTTCGCCGGTCTGGCGATCGCCGGCGGCGAGGCGGTGATCTCGGCCTCGCCGGAGCGCTTCCTGCGCCTGCACCCCGACGGCCAGGTGGAGACACGGCCGATCAAGGGCACCCGGCCCCGCCGGGCCGACCCCGAGGCCGATGCCGCCAGCGCCGCCGAGCTGATCTGCGACCCCAAGGACCGGGCTGAGAACGTGATGATCGTCGACCTGCTGCGCAACGACCTGGGCCGGGTCTGCGTGCCGGGGTCGGTGCACGTGCCCCAGCTGCTGGGGCTGGAGAGCTACGCCCACGTGCACCACCTCACCTCGGTGGTGATGGGCCGGCTCGCTCCTGGCCGCGGACTGGTCGATCTGCTGCGGGCCTGCTGGCCGGGGGGCTCGATCACCGGCGCCCCCAAGGTGCGGGCCTGCCGGCGCCTCAACCAGCTGGAGCCGGTGCCGCGGGGCCCCTACTGCGGCTCCCTCTTTCACCTGGGCGCCGACGGCGGCTTCGACAGCAGCATCCTGATCCGCACCCTGCTGCAGAAGGATCGGCGCCTGCGGCTCCATGCCGGCGGCGGCATCGTGGCCGATTCCGACCCGGCCGGGGAGGCCCGGGAGATGGGCTGGAAGATCGAACCGCTGCTGGAGGCCCTGGCATGAGTGGCGGCGGCAGCCACCCGGCCGGCACGGCCATCGCCTGGATCGACGGGCCGACGCCCCAGGGAACCTGGGGCGAGCCCGACCGGCTCTGCCTGCCCCTGAGCGACCGGGGCCTGCTGCTGGCCGATGGCCTCTTCGAGACCGTGCTGGTCGAGGGAGGCGAGCCCCGGCTGCTGGCGGAGCACCTGGAGCGCTGGCGCCTCTCGGCCGCCGCCTTGGGCATGGCACCTCCCCCCGGCGCCGATCGGGTGCGGCCGCTGCTGGCCGAGGCGGTGGCCCGCAGCGGCCTGAAGGGCTCCGGCGCCCTGCGGCTCAACTGGAGCCGCGGCAGCGGCGCCGGCCGGGGCCTGGCGCTGCCGGCCCCGCACGAGCCCCAGGGCCGCCCCCGCTTCTGGCTGCAGCTGAGCCCCTGGACGCCGGCCTCCACGCCGGTGGCGGTGATCGTCAGCGGGGTGGAACGGCGCAACGCCGCCAGTCTGCTCAGCCGCTGCAAGACCTTCGCCTACGGCGGCGCCATCGCGGCCCTGCGGGAGGCCCGCGCCGCAGGGGCCGATGACGCCCTGTTGCTCGGCAGCGGCGGCGACCTCTGCTGTGGCACCAGCGCCAACCTGCTGGTGCGGCGCAGGGGCGCCTGGATCACGCCGCCCCTGGCCAGCGGCTGCCTGCCGGGGGTGATGCGGGGCCGTGGTCTGGCGCTGGGTCTGGTGCGGGAGGAGCGGCTGTCCCTGGCCGACCTGCTGGCGTGCGAGGCGGCCCTGCTGATCAACAGCCTCGGCGGCCGCCCGATCCGGCGCTGCGGCGCCACCGATCTTCCCGTTCCAGACGAGACCTCCGACCTGTGGGGGCGGCTGCTGGCGTCGTCATAGGTTGGCCGCAGAGTCGATCGAGCACGTTGTCCGACGCCGTGGGGGGCCTGATGTCCCGAAAGCACCTGGCAGGACTGCTGGCCTGTGCGGGACTTGCCCTGGCCGGCTGCGCCGCCGCCCCGAAGGAAGTGGCGATTCAGGACGCCAAACCGGGCGATCTGCTGGTGGCGGTGGACGGCAGCCGGGTGGAGCTGGTGCGGGCGTTCACCCCGGGCATTGCCAATGGACTGCACAAGGGTGTCGTGAGGGTCACGTCAGAGGGCGGCGATGCCAAGGGCCAGATGTACGAAACCACGGCGATCTGCAGCGTCAAGGGGGAGCCGGGCTGGCAAACCTATGACAATGTTTTCGGAGATCCGATCAGCGATTTGAACGCCAAGAGAACATTTCCTGTTAAGGATCGCTGGCAGTTCCTGTTCCACTTCGATGGCCGCACCGAACAGATCGGCAAGCTGGATCCCAGCATCTGGGTCTCCAGGTTGAAGGACAATCTCTGCCGAAAGGGGGATTTCGACGACACCTGATCATCCGCAGGCCGAGGGGATGAGACGTGCCGACTTGACTTGAGAATGATTCTTGCTTTTATCGATGACGGCGGACCTGAGCCGCTGGTTTCCGGTAGCAACAGACACTTTCGGGCCGCAGATCATCCTTTTGGATGGATGGGAAATTGCGCCTCGGTTTCTCGATGCCCAAAACACTCTTCTCCGTTGATCTCACCAAGCCGATGGATCAGCAGGACATGCCCGGGCACAACCGCTGGCATCCGGAAATCCCTGCCGTGGTCTCGGTGAATCCTGGTGACGTGTTCCGGATCGAATGCAAGGACTGGACCGACGGCCAGATCAAGAACAATGACGACCCCAAGGACATCGAGGATGTGAACCTCGAGGTCGTTCACGTTCTCAGCGGCCCGATCTGGGTCAACGGTGCCCAGCCCGGTGACATCCTCGTCGTCGACATTCTCGATGTCGGCGCCCTGCAGGGGGATGAGTGGGGCTTCACCGGCATCTTCGCCAAGGAGAACGGTGGAGGATTCCTCACCGATCACTATCCCAAGGCCGCCAAGGCGATCTGGGATCTGGAGGGGATCTACACCTCCTCCCGCCACATTCCCGGTGTCCGTTTCGCGGGGATCACCCACCCGGGCCTGATCGGCTGCGCACCTTCCCACGAGCTGCTCAGCGAGTGGAACCGTCGCGAGACGGAACTGGTGAAGACCGCCCCTGACCGCCGCACCTACGGTGCCGGCCTCTCCGGCAGCGAGCCGGTGCTGGCGGCCCTGCCCAACCCCAACAGCGCCATCCTCGGCACCCTCCCCGGCAGCGAGTTCGAGCGGGTGGCCAACGAAGCCGCCCGCACGGTGCCCCCCAGGGAGCACGGCGGCAACTGCGACATCAAGAACCTCACCAAGGGCACCCGGATCTATTTCCCGGTCTATGTCGAAGGGGCCAAGCTCTCGATGGGCGACATCCACTTCTCCCAGGGGGATGGTGAGATCTCCTTCTGCGGCGCCATCGAGATGTCCGGCTATCTCGACCTCCACGTCGAGATCATCAAGGGCGGCATGGCCAAGTACGGGATGGTCAACCCGATGTTCAAGACCAGCCCGGTGGAACCCCACTACACCGACTACCTGGTGTTCGAAGGCATCTCCGTGGATGAATTCGAGGGCAAGCAGTACTACATGGACGTCCACATCGCCTACCGGCGTGCCTGCCTGAACGCCATCGAGTACCTCAAGAAGTTCGGCTACACCGGCGAGCAGGCCTACCTGCTGCTGAGCTGTGCGCCGGTGGAGGGCAGGATCAGCGGCATCGTTGACATCCCCAACGCCTGCTGCACCCTCGCCATCCCCACCGGGATCTTCGACAAGGACATCCTCCCCTGCTGATCGGCCGGCTGGAGGCAGGGGCCTGGACAATCCAGGCCCCTTTTTCTTGCCTGTGCTTCCCCCAAGGCAGGTCTGAACCTGCTGGTGTCACCTCTCCCGTCGTTCCCTTCATTTTTCGATGCCTGTCTACGAATACAGCTGCAGCAACGGCTGCGAGAACTATGAGGTCTGGCGCAGCATCGATGAGCGCCACAAGGAAACCAACTGCCCCACCTGTACCGCCGAAGGCATCCGTGTGTTCACGCCGGTCATGTCGCTCAGCGGCCCCTTTCGCCTCAAACAGGAGCAGTCCGAGCCGCGCCTGGTCCGCAAGGAAACCAGAGAAGCCACCGGCAAGCCACGGCTGAAGGAGAGCGGCACCCGCCCCTGGATGCTCAACCGTGGCTGCTGAGCACAAGTCAACGTCAACGCTCGCGTCCACTGCATCAAAAAGTCCCGGACCGCGCCACCGCTGGTGGCCTCGGCCCGGGATAAATCTTGGCGTCGCAGGCCTCAGACGGTGAGGAATTCCTTGATCACGTCATCGGAGAGCTGGTCGGTCTGGCCGCTGGAGACGATGCCGCCGCGCTGCATGGCGTAGTAGAAGTCGGACTGGCGCACGAAGTGCAGGTGCTGCTCCACCAGCAGCACGCTGATGCCGGTCTCCTTCATGATCCGCTGCACCGCGTGTTCGATGTCCAGGATGATCGAAGGCTGGATGCCTTCGGTGGGTTCATCGAGGAGCAGCAGCTTGGGTTTTCCCAGCAGGGCGCGGGCGATGGCGAGCTGCTGCTGCTGGCCGCCGCTGAGGTCGCCGCCTTTGCGCTTGAGAAACTTCTCGAGGATCGGGAAGAGATCGAAGATCAGCGGATCGATGTGGCGGTTTTTCTCCAGGCCTCCGGGCAGGGCCTCCATGCCCAGCAGCAGATTCTCCTTGACCGTCACCTGGGGAATGATGTCCCGGCCCTGGGACACATAACCGATGCCGGCGCGCGCCCGCTTGTAGGGGGGCTGGTTGGTGAGCTGGCCGTCCTGGTAGGCGATCGTCCCCGATCGCTGCTGCAGCAGGCCGATCACGGTCTTGAGGAAGGTGGTCTTGCCGACGCCGTTGCGGCCGATCAGGCAGACCATCTTGCCTTCGTGGATCGTCAGATCCACGTTGCGGAGAATGTGGCTCTCGCCGTAATACACATTGAGGTCGGAGACCTGGAGCAGGGGCTGGGCGCTGGTGGTGGACATGGGCTCGCGGTGGGTGATGGTCGGGAAGCGATCAGTGTTCGGGCGGCCCCAGGTAGACCTCAATCACCCGCGGGTCGGCCTTGACCTTCTCCAGCGGTCCTTCGGTCAGCACCTGTCCCTGGTGGAGCACGGTGACATCGAAGCCAAGGTCGCGGATGAACTCCATGTCGTGCTCGATCACCACCACGGTGTGGTCACCGGCCAGGGACTTGATCAGCTCGGCCGTGCGCAGGGTTTCCTCATCGGTGAGGCCGGCCACCGGCTCATCCAGCAGCAGAACCTCGGGAGCCTGGGCCACCAGCGAGGCGATGGCCAGCCATTGCTTCTGGCCGTGGGAAAGGGAGCCGGCCTTGACGGTGGCGAAGGGGGCCAGGCCGACGTAGTTCATGATCCGATGCACCTCGTCCCTGGAGGACTGGGGCAGGCCGGATCCCATCAGGCTGAAGGCGTTCTTGACCGGCGAGGCGGAGAGTTCGAGGTTCCGCAACACGGTGAGATTCTCGAACACCCGCGGGGTCTGGAACTTGCGGCCGATGCCATCGCGCGAGATCTGCTGCTCGGAGACACCCAGCAGGGACTTGCCCTTGAAGGTCACCGACCCCTTCGTGGGCCGCACCTTGCCGGTGATGACATCGAGGAAGGTGGTCTTGCCGGCACCGTTGGGGCCGATGATGGACTTCAGCTCACCCTTGTAGAGCTTCAGGCTGAGGTCGGTGAGGGCATAGAAGCCATCGAAACTCACGCTGACGTCATTGAGCTCGAGGAGAGGTTCTGACATGGACTTCGGAAGGGTGCGGAATCAAAAGAGCGGTCACAGCAGATGAGCCAGGAAGCAATATCCTGGAGAACTAATCCACAGGAACGGCCTCCTTGTCGAGCTTGGGGTAGGTCTTGGCCGGTTTGGCGATCCCAAAGGCCGCCAGGAAGGTGCGGAAGCCGCCTTTTGTGATCCAGCCGTAGATGCCATCGGGCATCAGCACCACCACGAAGATGAACAGGGCCCCCTGCACGAACAGCCAGGCTTCAGGCAGAGCCTCGCTCACCAGGCTGCGCAGGTAGTTGACCACGGTGGCGCCGATGATCGGGCCCACCAGGGTGCCCCTGCCGCCCACGGCCACCCAGATCACCATCTCGATCGAGAAGGAGATCGACATGTACTGGGGCGAGACGATGCCGGACTGGACGGTGTAGAGGGCTCCGGAAATCCCGCACAGGGCTCCCGCCACCAGGAAGACGATGGTTTTGAAGGGGACGGGGTTGAAGCCGGCGAAGCGCAGGCGGCTCTCGTCGTCGCGGATGGCGATCAGGGCATCGCCGAAGCGACCGCTGGTGAAGTAGCGGCAGACCAGAAAGGCCAGGGGCAGCAGCACCACCGTGAGGCGGTAGAACCACACCTGCATGTCGGGCGAGCCCACCAGCTGGCCGAACAGTTCGCTGGTACTGGTCTTGAGGCCGTTGGTGCCGTCGAAGAGTTTCTGCTGGCCGTTGAAGAAGTGGAAGAAGACCATCAGAGCCGCCTGGGTGATGATCGAGAAGTACACCCCCTTGATGCGGTTTCGGAAGATCAGCCAGCCCACCAGGCCCGCGACCACCGCCGGAATCACCCAGAGGGCGATCAGGGTGAACACCGGCGACCAGAACGGTTGCCAGAAGAACGGCAGCTGGTCGACGCCGTAGTTTTCGAAGAACTTGGGAATCCCGTTGCCACCGGCCAGGCTCTTGGTGTTGAGCATCAGGTACATGGCTACGGCGTACCCCCCGAGGGCAAAGAAGATGCCCTGGCCCAGACTCAGCAGACCGGTGTATCCCCAGATAAGGTCGATCGCCAGTGCCGTGATCGCCAGTGAGAAATAGCGGCCGAACAGGTTGAGGCGGAAATCATCCAGTGCTGCCGGCAGGATGAACAGGGCAATCGCCAGCAGAATCCAGGGGACGAGTCGTTGGAAGATTTTCACAGGTGGGGCCTCCTGGTGGGGAGATGGAACGGGACGCTGCGGATGCTGGAAGGGATCGGGTCAGGCATCGACCGAGCGACCCTTCTGGGGGAACATGCCGTTGGGGCGGAACTGGAGGAAGACGATGATGAAGATGAACACCAGCACCAGCGACATGCTGGTGGTGGCGAAGAACTCGATCACCCCTTT
>CAZBMT010000032.1:9946-12226 GCA_964492645.1 uncultured Cyanobium sp.
CCGAAGGTGATGCTGTCGACCCGATCGGTGGGAATGCCGAGGCAGTTGCTCATCTGCCGGTTCTGGGTGACCGATCGGATGCGCAGGCCCCAGACGCTCTTGTTCAGGAACCAGTAGGTGGCCAGCAATAACAGAGCCGACAGCAGAATGATGAAGATGCGCAGGCCGGGCAGTTCGATCGTGCCGATCATCCCCCAGCTTCCCTGCAGCCATTTGGGGGCGGTGACATCGATGTTGCGCGGGCCGAACCAGGCCTTGGAAAGGGGCCGGACCTTGTCAAACAGGTTGACGGCGATCAGGCCGATGGCGATGGCGATCGCCCAGCCCAGTCCGTTGAGATAGGTAAAGAATGGCTTCTCGGAGAACTTCGCCGCCAGCAGCTTCGAGATAATGAACCCGACGACGACACCCACGATGATGCCCAGCATCATCGCCGTGGACACGCTTCGAATCAGCTGAATCAGGATCAGGCTGACCCCCCAGGTCGCCAGCAGCGTTTCGAGCGGGCGGCCATAGAGTTGTCGGATCAACGTTCTCTCCAGTAGCACCCCGATGAGCCCTGTCACGATGAACGCGAGCACCAGCGAGACTGGAAAGTAGAGCTCGAAGATCACACCACCCATCGGCTTGAAGGCCGATTGCACCACGTAGGTCACATAGGCCCCGAGCATCATGAATTCGCCGTGGGCGAGGTTGATGACACCCATCAATCCAAACACGATGGCCAGACCTGTGGCGGCAAGCAGCAACACAGATCCGATGCTGAGACCATCGAGGATCTGAGAAAAGAAAAGTTCCAACGGAATGAAGGTTGAACGTTAGATCCAGCGCTGCGCGGGCGACGCTGGATCGGGTCGAACGTGGTGGTGTGCTGAGCCGGAAAGGGGTGGCTCCCTGGAGAGCCACCTGTCTTTCATGGATTCACGGATCGCTCCGTGATCACATCCTGAACTTGCCGGCGTCAGGCCGATCCTGGGTCCAGTCGCAGGTGTAGCCCTTGGTTTCAGGAACGAACTGGTTCCAGGGAATCGGGGGGATGGCCTTGACGCTGTCGTAGAGGATCTTGAACTGGCCGGTGGGTTCCGCTTCGCCGATGAGCACCCGCTCGGAGGTGTGGTGGTTGGGGAACATCTTGATCTCGCCCTGGGGAGCGGCGAAGGTGATCCCGATCATGTTCTTGCGAACCGCGTCGAGATCCTCGAAGGTGCCCGCCTTCTCGACGGCGTTCTTCCAGAGGTAGACCATGTTGTAGGCGGATTCCGCCGGGTCACCCGTGACGCGGTCGGCGCCGTACATCGCCTGGAAGTCGGCGGTGAACTTCTTGGAGGCCGGGGTGTCCAGGCTCATGAAGAAGTTCCAGGCGGCGTAGGTGCCGGTGGTGTACTCAGGACCGATCTGGCGGATCTCCTCCTCGGCGATGGAGAAGGACATGATCGGGTACTTGGCCGGATCGATGCCCGAGGCCTTGAACTGCTTGAACAGGGCGACGTTGGAGTCACCGTTCAGCGTGTTGATGATGATCCCGCCATCGGGGAAGGCCTTCTTGATCTTGGCGATGATCGGGGCCACCTCGGTGTTGCCGAGGGGGATGTAGTCCTCGCCGACGGTCTCACCGCCGAGGGCCTTCATCTGCTCTTTGATGATCGTGTTCGCCGTGCGCGGATACACGTAGTCGGACCCGACCAGGTAGACCTTCTTGCCCAGCTTGTCGCCGAACTTGTCCATCAGCCACTGAACCGCGGGCTCAGCCTGCTGGTTCGGAACGGCGCCGGTGTAGAAGATGTTCCTGGAGCACTCCTGACCTTCGTACTGAATCGGGTAGAAGAGGATGTGATTCTTCGACTCGAAGACCGGCAGCATCGCCTTGCGGCTGGCCGAGGTCCAGCCACCGAAGACGACGGCCACCTTGTCGGAGTCGATCAGTTTCTGGGCCTTCTCGGCGAAGGTGGGCCAGTCGGAGGCGCCGTCCTCGGAGACGGCGACGATCTTGTAGGACTTGCCGCCGACCTTGACGCCGCCGGCATCATTGATTTCCTTGATCGCCATCTCCTCGACTTCCTTCAAAGTCGTTTCGGAGATGGCCATGGTGCCACTCAGGGAGTGAAGGATACCAACCTTCACTTCGCCATCGAAATTGCCGCCGGACCCGGACTCGCCCCCGCAGGAGACGAGGGTTACGCTCACGGCAGTTGCGGCGATTGCAGCTGCCAGTCGCCTTGAAAGTTGCAGAGACATTGAAGCCTGTTCAAGATGAATTGTAGTCGCCGTAACCGACGGCAA
>CAZBMT010000033.1:0-12108 GCA_964492645.1 uncultured Cyanobium sp.
GGCACGATCACCGCCAACTTCGACGGGGTGCGCAAGCACCGCACCGTGATCGGCGGCGGCAGCAAGACCGGAGCCAATTCGGTGCTGGTGGCGCCGATCACCCTCGGCGAGGGGGTGACGGTGGCGGCGGGCTCCACCCTCACCCACGACGTGCCCGCCGGGGCCCTGGCCCTGGGCCGGGCCCGCCAGCTGGTGAAGGAGAACTGGACCGCCGGACCCGGCCCCCGCCAGGAGCAGGGGGTGGTGGGGTGAATCCCGGAGGCCTGGCTTAGCCTCGGACCAGGACGTCGCTGGATCCATGGCCATCAATCCCGTCATCTGGTTCGAGCTCTACGTCGACGACATGGCCCGGGCCCGGGCCTTCTACGAGACCGTGTTCCAGCTGACGCTGGAACCTTTGCCCGATGCGGGCATGGAGTATTTCGCCTTCCCGATGCAGGACGACAAGCTCGGGGCCGGCGGGGCCCTGGCGAAGATGGACGGCATGGCCCCGGGAGGTGGCGGCGGCACCCTGATCTATTTCCACTGCGACGACTGCGCCGTGGAGGAGAGCCGGGTGGCGGGCGCCGGCGGCACGGTGATCAAGCCGAAGATGTCGATCGGCGCCTACGGCTTCATGAGCCTGGTGCTCGACACCGAAGGCAACACCATCGGGCTCCACTCCCAGGCGTGAGCACCACGGCCCCGGCACGGCGCTTCCGCTGGTGGCATGGCGCCGCGATCCTGGTGGCCGCCAATGCCGTCAGCTTCTGGCCGGCGGGGGTGCTGGGGGACACCGCCTTCTACACCGGCTTCCGCCTGCCCCCCTATGCCCCGCCGGACTGGCTGTTCGCCCCCGTGTGGCTGGTGCTGAACATCACCTCCCTGGTGGCCCTCGGCCGGGTGGCCAACCTGGATCCGGAGGACGGTGCCGCCAGGGACGCGGGGAACGCTGCCGGCCGGCGACGGACCCTGGTGCTGGTCTCGGAAGGGGTGGGCTGGCTGCTGTTCGCCGTGTTCACCACGTTCTTCTTCTGGCTGCACAGCCCGGTGCTGGCGGCGGCGGACACGCTGGCGGGCCTGCTGGTGGCGCTGGTGAGCGTGGCGGCGGCGGCCAGCCTCGATCGGCCCGCCGCCGTACTGATCGGCCTGCGGCTGCTGTGGCTGCTGCTGGCCAGTGCCGTGGCGGTGAGCGTGGCCCTGCACAACCCCGACCCGTTCCTCTCGGCTGCCCCGACGCCAGGTTCAGCCGCCCCGGCGCCAGGTGTGGAAGCGCTCCAGTAGGGCCAGGGTGCGCTGGGGGGCGTGGGCCTTCTTCCAGCTCCCCGCGACGTACTTGTTGGCTTCAGCGAGGGTGGGATAGGCGTGGATCGTGCCCAGCACCTTGCCCAGGCCAAGGTTGCAGCGCATCGCCAGCACGAACTCCGCCAGCAACTCGCCGGCCTGCTCCGCCACGATCGTCACCCCCAGGATCCGGTCGCGGCCGGGCACGGTGAGCACCTTGACGAAACCGGTCTCGGCCGAATCGACGATGGCCCGATCCAGCTCGGCCAGGGGGAAGCGGCTGAGCTCGAAGGCCACCCCCCGGGCGCTGGCCTCGGTCTCGTTCAGCCCCACCCGGGCCACCTCCGGGTCGGTGAAGGTGGTGCGCGGGATCACCCGGCCGTCGACGGCGAACCGCAGCGGATCGAACAGCCCGTTGACGGCCGCATACCAGGCCTGATGGGCCGCGGTGTGGGTGAACTGCCAGGGGCCGGCCGCATCACCGGCGGCATAGATGTTGGGGTAGAGGGTCTGGAGATGGGAGTCGGTGTCGATGGTGCGGCCGGTGGGAATGCCCAGGGCCTCGAGGCCGTGGCCCTCCAGCCGGGCCTGGCGCCCCACGGCACAGAGCAGTTCATCGGCCGTCAGTTGCAGGCTGGCACCGCCCACCACCACCTCCACCAGCACGCCACCGGAGGCGGCGGGTCCGACCCGCTCCACCCGGCAGCCTGTGTGGACCCGCACGCCGTTCCGCTCCAGCACCTCGCGCAGCAGCGCCCCCACCTCGGGATCCTCCCGTGGCAGCAGGCGGTCGTTGCGCTGCAGCAGGGTCACCGGCAGGCCCAGCTGGGCCAGGGCCTGGGCCAGTTCGCAGCCCACCGGGCCGCCACCCAGGACCACCAGGCTGGGCCTCGGGTAGGGATGCTCGGCCAGGGCGTCCCAGAGGCTCTCGCTGGTGAGCACCTGCACCGTGTCGATGCCGGGCAGGGCAGGAATCACCGGCGCGGCACCGGTGGCCAGCACGATGGCGCGGGCCGTGAGCACGGTCTCGCTGCCATCGGCGGCGCTGATCGCCACCGACCAGGGGCTGATCAGGCGGGCCTGGCCGAAGCGCACGTCCACCCCGAGGGCGGCGTAGCGCTCGACGCTGTCGTGGGGGGCGACGGCCGCCACCTTCTGCCGCACCCGCTCCAGCACCTGACGCAGGTCCACCCCGGGCTCGTGGGCAGCAAGGCCGTAGCGGTCGGCGTGGCGCAGGCGGGCGGCGAGGCGGGCCGTGCTGATCAGGGCCTTGCTGGGCACGCAGCCGGTGTTGAGGCAGTCCCCTCCCATGCGGTGCCGTTCCACGAGGGTGACCCGCGCCCGCACGGTGGCGGCGATGTAGGCGGTGACCAGGCCCGCCGCCCCGGCACCGATGACGATCAGGTTGCGGTCGAAGTGGCGAGGGCGGGGCCAGGGGCGGTAGAGGCGCCAGAGACGCCAGCGGCCCAGCAGCAGCTTGACGATCCAGGGCAGCAGGCCCAGCAGGGCGAAGGACGCCAGCAGCGAGGGCGAGAGGAGACCTGAGAGGCCGGTGAGCTGGCCCAGCTGGGTGCCGGCATTCACGTACACGAGGGTGGCCGGCAGCATGCCCAGCTGGGAGACGAGCGCGAAGGGCAGCAGGGGCATGGGGGTGAGGCCCATCAGCAGATTCACGAGCACAAAGGGAACCACCGGCACCAGCCGCAGGCTGAGCAGGTAGGCGGTGCCGTCGCGGCGGACGCCCGCCTCGATCGGCCCCAGACGCTGGCCGAACCGACGCCGCAGCGGCTCCCGCAGCAGGGTGCGGGCCAGCAGGCAGGCCGCCGTGGCCCCCAGGGTGGAGCCGATCGACACCAGCAGCGTGCCCTGGAGCAGGCCGAAGATGGCGCCCCCCGCCAGTGTCAGCACGGTGGCGCCCGGCAGGGACAGCCCCGTCACCAGCACGTAGACGGCCACGAAGGCGGCGGCGCTGGCCAGCGGAGCCGCCTGCCGCCAGGCCAGCAATTGGTCGCGGGAAGCCTGCAGCGCAGCCAGATCCAGCCGCTGCTGCCAGCCCTGGCCGAAGAACAGTCCCACACCGGCCAGCACAACGGCCAGGGCCAGCAGGCGCCCCAGGGGAAGCCCGGAAGGGGCCCCGCCGGCCGGAGGCTCGGGGGAGGCGGTGTTCATGGCAGGGGCTGCCCGGAGTGGACCGGCGGCGTGGCGGGCAGCAGCGGCGGCGACTGGAGCTGCGGCGCCGCGGCGGCCAGGATCGTGGCCCTGTCGCCATTGACGGGCGGAACGATCCGCTGGCCGTTGATCATCCGCTTGGTGCGCTTGGCGGCCTCCCCGGTGGCGACGACCCGGCGGTCCCAGCCTTCGGTGTAAAGGGCCCCCCAGGGGCCCAGATCGAGGATGGTGGTGTACCAGTCGATGCGCAGGGGCAGCAGCGGCAGGCCCAGCAGATCGCAGACCGCGTTGTGGCCGGCGAAGCGTCCCATGGGACGGCTGTGCTGGCAGGACATCACCGTGGCGTGGCCATCCTCCAGGGCCAGGCGGGCGCTGTCGCCGGCGGCGAACACGCCGCTGAGGCCGGCGACCCGCAGGCAGGCATCGACGGGCAGCCGGCCAAGGGGATCGGTGGGCACGCCGCAGCCGGCGGCGAGGGGGCTGGCGCGCATCCCGGCGCACCAGACCACCGTCCGCGCGGCGATGGCCTCACCGGAATCGAAGCGGATCTCCCTGCCGTCCAGGGACACCACCCGGACACCGAGGCGGCACTCCACCCCCAGGGCCGCCAGGGCCTCCTCGATCACCGGTCGTGCCGACTCCCCCATGTCGGAGCCCACCGTCTGGTTGTGGTCCACCAGCACGACGCGCCCCGGGCCGCTCAGACCGGCGTGCTCCCGGGCCGCCCGCAGCCGGGCCGGCAGTTCGCAGGCGACCTCGATCCCCGTCAGACCCGCCCCCACCACCACGGCCGTGAAGCGGCCGGGGCCATCGTGGCCCTCCACCAGGGCCGCCAGATGCCCCGCCAGCCGGGAGGCCCCGCCGTAGGTGTCGACATCGAAGCCATGGGCAGCCAGCCCGGGGACCGGTGGCCGGCGCAGCTCACTGCCCAGGGCGACGACCAGCCGGTCGTAGGGCAGCACCTGCGGGCCGGACGCCGTCTGCACGGCCACCGTCCGGGCGGCCGGATCGATGCCGCCGACTTCCCCCACCAGCCAGCGGACCCCGGCGGGCCCCAGCACCGTCTCCAGGGGCACCCGGAGGGCGGAGAGATCCGCCTCGTAGTTGCGCACGCGCAGGCCATGGAAGCCATCGCGGTTGACCAGCAGCACCTCGACGGCGTCGGAGCCGAGGCCGCGCTGATCGAGCTGGCGGGCGGCGGCCAGGGCACTCCAGAGGCCGGCGAAGCCGCCGCCCAGGACCAGGAGGCGCTGCTGGGCTGTCACGGCTTTCCCGACCGCTGTCGCGTCAGAGCAGCTGGCGGAGCGGGGGCGTGCCGGCCGGTTGGGGGTGCGGGGATCAGGGACTGACGATCCATCAGCCCGCACGCTAAGAGCCCCAGCCGAACTCGGTGTCGATGCCGACAATCCTTGCCCCTGGGGAGCGCCTAGAGCATGGAAGGGGTCAAGCCTGTCAACCGGCGGCGGCCGCTGCCTCCGCCGCCTTGCTTCTGAACGTCGATGGAATCAACCGTTCCGACTGGGCCCGGGATCAGGGTGCTGGGTTGCCCCGCGATGCAGGGCCGATGGCTTCTGATTCCCCTTGGGATGGTGATCCTGCTCTGCCTCGGAAGTGTCTACTCCTGGAGTCTGTTCCGTACGCCCCTGGAGCAGGAACTGGGCATGGGGGCGACCGAAAGTCTGCTGCCCTTCACGGTTGTACTGGTGTTCTATGCCGCCCTGATGCCGATCACGGGGTACCACCTGCCCCATCTCGGTACCCGCCTCACGACAGTGGTTGGCGGGGTGATCGTGGGGTTGGGATACATCCTGTCCAGCCTGGCCTCCCATGTCGGCACGCTGGTCCTCACCTACGGCGTGATCGGCGGAACGGGGATCGGCATCGTCTATGGCGTGCCGATTCTGGTGGTGTCGCGATGGTTCCCTGACAGGAAAGGACTGGCGGTGGGGCTCACCATCATCGGCTTTGGTCTGTCACCCCTGGTCACAGCCCCGGTGGCGAACCAGCTGATCGGGATGGTTGGCGTCAGACCCACCCTGCGGCTGCTGGGGATCACCATGATGCTCATCATTGCCGTCATCGCCTTCGCGATGCGACTCCCCCCGAGGGATTGGCATCCCCAGGGGTCCACCGTGCTGAGAACCGGCTCCACGGTGACGACGCAGCCATCCAGCCCCTTCCGGTGCCGCTCGTTCTATGGGCTGTGGATCTGCTATGCCATCGGCACTCTTGTGGGGTTGAGTGCCATCGGCATCTCCAGTTCCGTCGGCGAGGAGCTCATCGCCATTCCACCCACCGTGGCCGCGGCCAGCCTCTCCCTGTTCGCCGTCTGCAATGGCATCAGCCGCCCGCTGTTCGGCTGGCTGTGTGATCACCACAGGCCCAGTCACGTCGCCATCGGCTCCTACGCCCTGAGCTTCCTGGGCTGCATCCTGATGATCAACGCCCGCCCCGGGGAGCTGGGGACCTATCTGGTCGCGTTCTGCCTGTTCTGGTTCTGCCTGGGCGGCTGGCTGGCGATGGCTCCCACCATCACCCTGCACTTCTTTGATCCCGATCGCTATGCGCAGATCTATGGAATCGTGTTCACGGCCTATGGCGTCGGCGCCCTGATCGGCACCCTGGTCACCGGCCGCACGCGCGATCTGTTCGGCAGCTACAACGCGGTATTCGTTCCCCTGGCCGCCCTGACCCTGCTCGGCATGGCCGTCGCCGTCACCTGGCTGAAGCGCGATCGGCGGGGGTAGGGCTGAGGAGGCCTCCAGCGGCTACAGCCCCTGAGATGCAATGACGTCGTGCGGGAGCGGATCTAAGGGGGACCGGATCAGGCCGGGTCAGGCCTTCAGGGCGGCGCGAGCGATGCGACGCGCCGCTTCCCGACCCCCGAACAGGTTGCGGGCCGCCGGGCCCAGCTGCAGCGCCGACAGCCCTCCCATCACATGCACGCGGGTGCCGGGCCAGCGCAGATCGTCCGTGAGAATCGGCCAGTCGTCAATCAACGCCAGGGGCCGCTGCTCCTGCAGCTGGCGCAGCAGCGGATGGTGGCTGACCCCCAGGTGATGGCCGGTGGCCAGCCAGATCCGATCAGCCCGGTGCCGGCTGCCATCGCGGCCGCGCAGTTGCCACGCGCCCTGGCGCCATCGGGCCGAGGCGATCTCACAGCCGGCGATCAGCTGCAGCTCCCCGCGCGCCTGCGCCTGTTGCAGCTGGCCGCCGATCTGGGGGGTGATCGAACCGCCGTCACGGGCCGCCACAACCAGCTGACGGCGGCGGTGCCAGCAGGGTTCCGCCCGGAAGTCCCGGAGGTGCCTGGGGCCCAGCCAGCCCGGGTCGGCATCGAAGGCCCTGTGGCGCAGTTCACGCCGGCAGAACAGGCTGACCCTGGCGCCGCGCCGGATGGCACCCAGGGCCAGGTGGGCGCTGGTCAGGCCGCCGCCGACGATCAGCAGATGCTGACCGTCCAGGGCCCGGCAACGGCTGAGGTCGATGTGCCGGCTGTGCTGCAGGGCTTCGGCCGGGTAGGGCTCCCGGATGGCCGTGGCCCAGCTGGGCAGCACCGGGGCGTCGGCACCCGTGGCGATCACCAGCCGCCGCGCCGTCAGGAGGGAGCCATCACCCAGTGCCAGTTCCAGGTCGCCGTCGGAAGCGAGTCGGATCTGCTCGAGCGTGGTGGCCTGCACCCTGTCGGCCAGCTGGAACTCGGCCACGACGTCGCGGCAGAAGTCGTCGAACAGCTGGGTGTGGGGCAGGCCGTAGGGACCCTCCAGCTCGCGGAGTCGCTGCCGCTCCTGGGCGAAGCGTCGCAGGGCATGGGGGTTGGGGTGGGGGTGGTGGGGCGAGGGGGAGCGCAGCCAGGGGATCTCGCAGCGACCCATCTGGGCCTGCCAGCGCGTCAGCCAGGCGCCACTGGGGTCGAGCACCCGCAGCCTCGGACGCCAGCGGGGGCGCTTCTGCACCAGCAGGCAGCAGAGGCTGAGGGCCTGCGGACCGGCCCCGGCGATCACCAGATCAGTCATGGCCTGTCACCGTGCCTCGCTGGCAGTGGCGGCAGAGACCGCTCACCCCAAGGGGACAGTGCGCCAACGGCCGGCTGCGGCCGCAGTCGACGCAGACCCCGGTACACCGTGGCCAGGCCGGGAGGTTCCTGGACAGACCGCAGGCGCTGGTGCAGCTCCTGTCCGCTCAGCTCCGCCTCGGCCTCCCGCAGAACCTGGAGCAGCCGCAGCTGGCGGGGGCCCGGTGGGGACCGGTCGAGGGCGGAGAGCGCCGGGCGATCGGGAGGAGCCATCGGACCGGGACAGGACCTCCCATCCCACAGCAACGACAACCATTCTCACCCCCTGCCATCAACCGACGGCTGGGGGCCGGGGTCGGATTGGTGCCGTACGCCACAGATCCGGCCCGACGGTCACGCCAAGAATGAGAATGACTTTCATTCCTGACTTCATGGGCAGCACCGGCAGCGTCAGCGCCTGGGAGGAGGCTCTCCTCGTGGCGATGATCCAGTACCCCGTCCCCGTGATCAAAGGACCGGCGGACATCCAGACCCAGGTGGATCAGATCTGCCAGGCGGTCGCCACCACCAAGGCCGGCTACCCCGATCTCGACCTGGTGGTGTTCCCGGAGTACTCCACCCAGGGACTCAACACCGCCATCTGGACCTACGACGAGATGCTGCTGCGGATCGACTCCCCCGAGATCGACCGCTTCCGCCAGGCCTGCCGGGACAACGACGTCTGGGGGGTCTTCTCCCTGATGGAGCAGAACGACGACCCCAGCTTGCCGCCCTTCAACACGGCCATCATCATCAATGCCCAGGGCGAGATCGCGCTCCACTACAGAAAACTGCAGCCCTGGGTGCCGATCGAACCCTGGTCGCCGGGGAACCACGGCATGCCGGTCTGCGAGGGGCCCAAGGGCTCCAGGCTGGCGGTCTGCATCTGCCATGACGGCATGTTCCCCGAACTGGCCCGGGAGGCCGCCTACAAGGGGGCCAATGTCTACATCCGCATCTCCGGTTACTCCACCCAGGTCAACGACCAGTGGATCTGGACCAACCGCACCAATGCCTGGCAGAACCTGATGTACACCATCTCGGTCAATCTGGCCGGGTACGACGGCGTCTTCTACTACTTCGGGGAAGGTACCGTCTGCAACTACGACGGCAACGTGCTGCAGCAGGGCCACCGAAACCCCTGGGAGATCGTCACGGCCGAACTGTTCCCCCGGCTGGTGGACAAGGCGAGGGAGAACTGGGCCCTGGAGAACAACATCTTCAACCTGGGCTGCCGCGCCTATGTGGGCAAACCCGGCGGGGAGAAGGAGAACTACCTCACCTGGGTGAGGGATCTGGCCAACGGCTGCTACAAGCTTCCCTGGGACGAGAAGATCCGGATCCGGGACGGCTGGAAGTACTACCCGGAGGGCGTCAAGCTGGGGCCCATCAGCCAGGCCGGCCTGCCCGGCTGACGCGGCCCCGGTCGGCCATCCCGGTCGGCCATCTGGTCGGCCATGGAGGGGGGAGCCTCAGCTCCCCGCCGCCACCAGCCCCGAGTGCCGGATCAGGGCCTCCGGGCTGGGGGGGCGGCCCCGGAAGGTCTCGAACACCTCGCCGGGGTGGCGGCTGCCGCCCAGGCTGAGCACCGTCTCGCGGAAGCGGCGGCCGGTGGCCTGGATCGCCGCCTCGTTCTCCAGTCCCACCTCCTCGAAGGCGCTGAAGGCATCGGCGCTGAGCACCTCGGCCCACTTGTAGGAGTAATAGCCGGCGGAATAGCCGCCGGCGAAGATGTGGCCGAAGGAACAGAGGAAGGCGTCCTCCTCGATCGGCTCCAGCACCGTGGTCGTGACGGCGATCTCCCGGCGCAGCTGCTCCGGCGTTTGGCCGCACTCCGGCGTCCACTGGCTGTGGAGGCGCAGGTCGGTGAGGGCGAAGTGCACCTGCCGCAGGGTGGCGGCCCCGCCCATGAAGGTACGGGCGGCCTGGAGCTTGGCGAACTCCGCCTCCGGCAGCGGTTCGCCGCTCCGCCAGTGGCGGGCCATGCCCATCAGGGTGGCGTGGTCGTAGCACCAGTTCTCCATGAACTGGCTGGGCAGCTCCACCGCATCCCATTCGACGTTGTTGATGCCCGCCGCCTGGGGACGGTCCACCGTGGTGAGCATGTGCTGGAGGCCATGGCCGAACTCGTGGAAGAGGGTCTCCACCTCCTCGAAGGTCATCAGGCTGGGGGTGTCGCCCACCGGCGGGCTCTGGTTGCAGACCAGGTAGGCCACCGGCAGCACGGGGTGCCCCGACGCGTCCAGCGAACGCCCCAGGCATTCGTCCATCCAGGCGCCGCCGCGCTTGCTCCCCGGGCGGCTGTAGGGATCGAGGTAGAAGGCCGCCAGGGGCTCGCCGCTGCCGGCGTCCTCGACCCGGAAGAAGCGCACGTCCGGATGCCACACCGGCGCCTCCCCATCGGCCGGGCGGATGCGGATGCCGAACAGACGGTCGCAGAGGCCGAACAGGCCATCGAGCACGCGGGGCAGGGGGAACCAGGGCCGCAGCGCCTCACTGTCGAGATCGAAGGCTTCCTGACGCCGCACCTCCGCCCAGAAGCTCACGTCCCAGGGCTTGAGGTCCGCCGCTTCGGCCGCCCCCTCGCGGGCGGCGCAGGCCCGCAGCTCTTCCAGCTCCTGGAGCGCCACCGGGTAGGCGGCGGCCCTCAGGTCCTCCAGCAGGGCCTCCACCTCCGCCACCGAGCCGGCCATCTTCGCCGCCAGACTCACCTCGGCCCACGAGCCGTAGCCGAGGCGCCGGGCCTGCTCACGGCGCAGGCTGAGGATCCGCTCGATCGCCGGCCAGTTGCCGTCGGTTTCACCCGAAGCCCGGCTCACGTGGGCCTTGTAGGCGATCTCCCGCAGATCACGGCGACGGCTGTATTTCAGGAACGGGCCGAAGCGGGGCATGTCGAGCCCCAGCAGCCAGGGCCCCTCGGCCGCCGTGGCCTCGCTGTCCCCGGCGTCGCGGGCGGCCTGTGCCAGCTGCTCCCTGAGGCTCTCGGGCAACCCCTCCACCTCGGCCGGATCGCTGAGTCGCAGGGTCCAGGCGTTGGTGGCATCGAGCACCCGGTTGCCGAAGGCGGTGGCCAGCTCCGCCAGCTCCTGGCTGGCGGTGTTGAAGGCTGCCTGGGTCTCGCCCTCCAGGCCCACCCCCCGCAGTTCCATGTCCCGCAGCTCCGCCGTCAGGATCCGCTCCTGGGTGGCATCGAGTCCGCCCTGGGCCTGGAGGCTGCGCAGGGCCTCGAACAGCACCCGGCTCTGGCCGGCCCGGTTGCCGAAGGCCACCACCGCCGCCTGCTGGCTGGCATGAGCCTCGCGCAGTTCCGGGCTGTTGCAGACGCCGTTGAGATGGCTGACCACCCCCCAGCTCCAGCGCAGCCGTTCCCCCAGCCGATGCAGGGGGTCCATCACCTCCGCCCAGCCCAGCTTGCGGCCCTCGGTTGCCGCCGCCGCCAGATCCGCCTCCAGACGGTCGAGCTCTCCCTGGAGCGTGTTCAGCAACGCCGGGATGTGGTCCACCACCTGGTCGGGGGTGATGGCTTCGAAGCGGGGCAGGCCCTCGCCGGCCAGCAGGGCGGGGGGGCTCTGGAGGGTGGTGGTCATCGCCGGGCGGCCGCTTCGATGGAAGTACCCATTTCAGCCCACCTGGGCAGCGGGCGGCGGCTCAGCCCAGGGCGGCGATCCGCCCCATGGCCACGGCCCCGGTGCTGGCCAGTTCGGCGGCCAGACCGTTGGTGCTGGCCTCGTAGAGATCGATCGCCACCCGCGGCCAGAAGCCGATCACCAGGGTGGGGACCAGCAGGGTGAGGCCGATCAGCAGCTCCCGGGGCTTCATGTCACCCACGACCGCCAGGGCAGGAATCCGGGGACCGAAGAACACCCGCCGACAGAGGGAGAGCAGGTAGACGGGGGTGAGCACCAGGCCGATGGCGGCCAGCACGATCGTGATCACCCGGAAGCCGACGGTGAAGCCGGCGTAGGAGGTGACGCCCAGGAACACGGTGATCTCGCTGATGAAGCCGCTCATGCCGGGCAGGGCCAGGGAGGCCAGGGAGCTGGCCAGGAAGAAGGCGAAGGTGATCGGCAGAACCTTCGCCAGACCCCCCATGTTGGGGATCGAGAGCGTCTCGGTGCGCTCGTAGAAGACCCCGGTGACGAAGAACATCGCTGCGGCGATCAGCCCGTGGCTGATCATCTGCAGCATGGCGCCGCTCATCCCCAGGGCATCGACGGCACCGATACCCAGCAGCACGAAGCCCATGTGACTCACCGAGCTGCAGGCGATGCGGCGCTTGACATTGTCCTGGGCGAAGGCGTTCAGGGCGCCGTAGACGATGTTGATGATCCCCAGAACGATCAGGGCCGGGGCCAGCCGCAGGTGCACCTCCGGCAGCATCTGGACGTTGAAGCGCAGCAGGGCGTAACCGCCCATCTTCAGAAGCACCCCGGCCAGCAGCATCGAGACCGGCGCATTCGCCTCCCCGTGGGCGTCGGGCAGCCAGGTGTGCAGGGGGAACATCGGCAGCTTCACGCCGAAGCCCACCAGAAAGCCGAGGTAGCAGAGCAGGCCGAAGGTGCCGCCGGGGGAGCGGGCCGCCAGTTCGCTGAGGTTGAGGGTGAAGGTGTCGCCGGAGAGGG
>CAZBMT010000034.1:0-11821 GCA_964492645.1 uncultured Cyanobium sp.
CAGCGCCAGCTCTGGGTGCCGGTGGGCTTCGCCCACGGCTTCCTGACCCTGAGCCCGGTGGCCGAGGTGCAGTACAAGACCGCCGGCTACTGGAGCCGGGAGTGCGAGCGCTCCCTGGCCTGGAACGACCCGGCCATCGGCATCGACTGGCCCCTGGGGGAGCTGCCGGAACCCCACCAGCCCCTGCTGGCCCCCAAGGACGCCGCCGCCCCGGTGCTGGCGGCTCTGGCAGCGGCCGGTGACCTGTTCGCGCCCGACAACGAGTGAAGGATGGCTCCGCTGGCGGGCATGGGCCCGCCCTGCATGGCAGGATCCCCCACGCTGCCTGATCCGGCCTCGAGCCTTCCTGCCCCATGCAGATCCTCAATACCCTCACCGTTCTGGCCCTGGTGGTGCTCTCCTTCGCCCTGATCGTGGCGGTGCCGGTGCTGTACGCCAGCACCGAGGACAGCGGCCGCTCCAACCGCCTGATCCTGATCGGCGGTGCCGCCTGGGTGGCCCTGGTGCTGGTGAACTGGGGCATGAGCCTGCTGGTGGTCTGAGGTCGACAAGGTGACGGCGTGACAGCCTGCCCGGACCAACCCAGTCCCGCCGTATGAGCGTCACACGCATTCAGCCCAGGCGTCGCTTTTCATTCTTTGAGTGGAAGGAGATCGTCGAGTATCGCGATCTCCTGTATTACTTGTCGCTTCGCGACATCAAGCTGCGTTACAAGCAGACTAGCCTTGGGGCGGTCTGGGTGATTCTGCAGCCGCTGGTGCCGGCCGTGATCTTTGCTGTCCTGTTCGGGAACTTCGCCCGATTGCCCAGCAACGGTCAGCCCTATCTGCTGATGGTGTTCACCGGCCTGATTCCCTGGGGGTTGTTCAGCAACTCGATCGGCAGGGCCGGCACCAGCCTGGTGGCCAATTCCGGCCTGCTGTCGAAGATCTATTTTCCGCGGCTGATCATTCCGCTGGCCTCGATGGGGTCGGTGGTTGTGGATGGCCTTGTCAGTCTTGGGGTCCTGGTCGTGCTGCTAGCACTGTTCGGCATCGGCCTGGGCTGGCATCTTCTGGCTGCACCGTTCTTCCTGCTGGCGGCGTTCCTGATGGGCCTGGGGCTGACGCTGATCGTGGCCTCGCTGAATGTCTATCACCGTGACTTCGGCTATGCGGTGCCGTTCGTGCTGCAGGCCTGGAATTACCTGACACCGATCGTCTATTCCTCTTCGTTGATTCCTGAGCGCTGGCAGTTTCTGTACTCGCTCAATCCAACCGTGGGACTGATTGAGGGATTTCGCTGGTCAGTGCTGGGCGGTGTGCCGATCACCGTCACCATGATGGCGAGCATGCTGTCGGGGCTGATTTCTTCCCTGGTGATCGGCATGGCGGTGTTCCAGAAGATCGAAAGGGGCTTTGCCGATATCGTATGACTTCGACTTCAGATATCGCCGTCTCGGTTCGCTCCCTGGGCAAGTCGTACAGGATTGATCATCTGGGCTCGGCGGAGCCCCCAGCCGAGGCCGCCGAGGCTGGCTCCCGGCGTCGTTGGCCCTGGCAGGGCAAGGGGCAACGCCAGCGGATGAGCAGTGAGACCTTCTGGGCCCTGCGGGATGTGGATTTCGAGGTGCCCCGGGGCAAGGTCTTTGGCGTGATCGGCAGGAATGGGGCGGGCAAGAGCACCCTGCTGAAGATCCTGTCCCGCATCACCGAGCCCACCACCGGCATGGCAGAGATCCGCGGCCGGGTGGGTTCCCTGCTGGAGGTGGGCACCGGCTTCCACCCCGAACTGAGTGGCCGGGAGAACATCTACCTCAACGGCACGCTGCTGGGGATGCGTCGCCGGCAAATTGACCGGGTCTTCGATGAGATCGTTGATTTTGCCGAAGTCCACCGTTTCATCGATACCCCGGTCAAGCGTTATTCCAGTGGCATGTATGTTCGCCTGGCCTTTGCTGTTGCGGCCCATCTGGAGCCGGACATCCTGATCATCGATGAAGTGCTGGCGGTGGGTGATCTTCAGTTTCAGAAGAAGTGTCTTGGCAAGATGAAGGACGTCACCGGTCAGGGTCGAACAGTCCTGTTTGTGAGTCACAGTCTTAGCACCGTAAACAGTCTCTGCGACACGTGCATGTTGCTGGAGGATGGCAGGGTCACCAAGATCGGTCCCACGGAGTCTGTGACGGCCTCCTATTTCGCCAGCAGCGAGGAGACGGCAGGTTCGCTGCTTGATCTCACGGCGGATCCGCCCGGTGACAGGTTCTGCCGCATGGTCGGAGCACGGATGGTGGACCGGTCCGGTGAAACGGTGAGCTATGCCCATATCGACAGGGAGGTCGGCATCGAGATGACCTACGAGCTCCTGGAGCCTTCCACGGGACCGGTGATCCCTAATTTCCATTTCTTCACGGCGGGTCAGTGTGCCTTCATCACCAGTCCCCTTCCCCAGCCTCCTGCATCATCGGGACGCCACCAGGCGACGGTCTGGTTGCCTGCAAGATTTCTCAACGAAGGAACCTATTCTGTCAATTTCGCTGCCACAACGCCGATACCCCAGTGTTGTCATTTCCATGTTCAGGATCAGTTCTGCTTTGAGGTGATAGAGGACCTGCATGATGAAGCCCGCCATGGGGCCGTGCATAAAGTCCCTGGGGCTGTCAGGCCGCAGCTGAACTGGAGCATGCGTTGATGGCTCCTGTCTGGCACCCGGGCAGATGTCATGGGAGAATGGAGTTCTGACGTGGATCGGATTTCGATGCGTTCGCTGGCGGCCAGGATCCTGAGGAAGTTGGGTCTTATCGACGCAGCGTCGGCCAGTCGTCCTCCGTCCTCCAGGAGGCAGGCCATCAAGCGGGTCCAGAAAAGTCCGGGCCGGCTGGTGCCCTGGCTTGATCTCATTGGGATCGTCAAGGCTGACTTTCCCGACAGCCTCCGCGAACAGGTTCTGTCCCATGATCTCACGCGTAGTGGTGTGATTCTCTGCTTCCAGGAGGAGCTTGAGAATCGAATGGCTGCTGATCTTCTGAAGGCTTCCGGGCGGCTGGATCAGCAGGATGCAGCTTCCGTATGCGGTGATGTGGCACGGGAGATGATTCGTCTCAAAACCATTGCCCAGTGTCGTGACGCCCATGCCGAAGGCAACTATTACCGTGACGCTGAGCCTTACATCCAGCAGCAGTGGGAGGGGGTGATCTGGCCCATCATCAAGGATCTTGACTTCACCGACGTTCTTGAGCTTGCTCCGGGCCATGGACGCAATACAGAGCATTTACGTCGGCTGGCTGGATCGATCACGCTCATTGATGTGAATCCCAATTGCATCGAGGCCTGCAGGGAGCGGTTTGGTGAGCAACGAGACGGCTGCACATTCCGCTACTTCGTTACCGATGGTGATTCCCTCTCGATGGTCGATTCGAGTTCCCATTCGCTTGTCTATTCCTTTGATTCCATGGTTCATTTCGATTCGTCCGTGGTGCGGGCCTATGTCCGTGAGATTGCGCGGGTCCTGCGGCCCGGAGGCAGCGCGTTCCTGCACCACTCCAACTACGGGATGGTGGCTCCCAACAGCGACTGGGCCCACAATCCCGGCAACCGCAGCGATATGACCGCCGAGCGGATGCGAGGGTTTGCGGAGGAGGCCGGTCTGGACGTGGCGTTCCAGCGCCTCAGTGGCATCGCCGATGGCTGGGGTCTGGAGGATCTCGACGCCTTCACGGTGCTGCGTCGGCCCGCTCTCGCCTGAGATGGTCGAGACCAGCCACCGCGCCACGGCCCTCGAGGGTGTGGTGGAGATCAGCCGCCGGCCACATGGCGATCACCGTGGCCGCTTCCTGAATGTCTTCCGGCGAGAGGACTGGAGCCAGCTCTGGGGAGGGGATCGGCCGATCGAGCAGGTTAATCTCAGCTACAACCCAAGCCCTGGAACGCTTCGAGGCCTGCATCTCCAGCGGGGGGCGCCTCCAGAGGTCCGATTGGTCACCTGCGTGGTGGGGCGTGTCTGGGACGTGGCTGTTGACCTGCGGCCGGGCTCCGCGACGCGTGGCCACTGGGTGGCGGTGGACCTCAGCGCCGAAGCCGGGAACTCACTGCTGATCCCTACGGGCTGTGCCCATGGGTTTCAGGTGCTGGAGCCTGACAGCACCTTGCTTTACCTTCACGGGGCTCCCTATCGCCCTTCGGAGGAGACCGGTGTGCGATGGGACGATCCCCAGCTCGGCATCGACTGGCCGATGCAGCCCAGGGACTTGAGTGAGCGCGACCGGTCGCTGCCCCTGCTGGAGAGCCTGCCGTGACCCACCACTGCCGACACTGCGGAACTCCACTGGAGCATGAAGTCATTGACCTTGGCCATCAGCCGCCAAGCAATGCCTACCTGTGCGAGGCGAAGCTGAGTCTGCCGGAAGTCACGTTTCCCCTGCGCGTGTATGTGTGCTCGAACTGCTGGCTCGTGCAGCTGCCCATGCATGCGCCAGCAGATGAGTTGTTCACGGCGGATTATGCCTACTTCTCAAGCACATCGATCACCTGGTGTCAGCATGCGGAGCGGTTCGTCAAGGCGGCCGTCGATCGACTTTCGCTCGGACCAGGTAGTCTGGTTGTGGAGGTGGCCAGCAACGATGGGTACTTGCTCCAGTACGTGAAGGCGCAAGGTATTCCGTGCCTCGGCATTGAGCCAACCCGCGCTACGGCGGAGGCTGCGAGAAGCAAAGGCATCGACACGCTTGAGAGATTCTTCGGTGGCGATTTTGCGGTCGAGCTGGTTTCCCAGGGTTACCGGGCCGACCTGTTGGTGGCCAACAACGTGCTTGCGCATGTCCCAGATATCAATGACTTCCTAGCGGCAATCTCCCGTGTTCTCAAGCCATCGGGTGTGGCCTCTGTGGAGTTTCCCCACTTGTTGCGATTGCTTGACGGAAACCAGTTCGACACGATCTATCACGAGCACTACAGCTACCTGAGCCTTACGACTCTCCAGCGGATGGCGGAGGATGCAGGGCTGATGGTGCTCGACGCCGAGCAGATCACCACCCACGGCGGCAGCCTGAGGGTATGGCTTGCCCGTAGCGGAGATCCTGCGGCTGCTGCCCAGACGCGGCAGGAACGGCAGGCTGTGGAGGGGGTCCTGGCGGAGGAGTCCGCAGCCGGGCTCATGTCCCTGGACGCTTACGACCGCTGCCAGAAGCGCGCCTTGGAAGCCAAGTTCGCGCTGATGGAGTATTTGCTGGCTGCCCGCCGGTCCGGAAAGCGGGTGCTTGCCTACGGTGCTGCGGCCAAGGGAAACACCTTGCTGAACTTTGCCGGCATCCGCAGCGACCTTCTGGAAGCGGTGGCCGATCTAGCCCCCAGCAAGATTGGAAAATGGCTGCCAGGAAGCCACATTCCCATCATTAATGTTGACGATCTTCTGGAGCGGCAGCCTGATGAGCTCCTTGTGCTTCCATGGAACCTTGCGGGCGAAGTGAAGGCCCAGTTCAGAGGCAGGATCGACGTCCCCGTGAAGGTGGCGATCCCCATCCTCACGGCCATCTGAGTCATGAACGACTTCTCCCCACCCAGAATTCCCTACACAAGGCCGTCGATCACGGAGCTGGAGGTGGCCTACGCCACGGATGCTGCCCGCAATGGTTGGGGTGAGCGTTGCTATGACTACATCATCCGTTTTGAGGAGGCCTTTCGTCAGCACCTCGGCGTCGGCCATGCCCTTGCTACGAGCAGCTGTACGGGAGCGCTGCACATGGGCTTGCACGCCCTTGGGATCGGCCCTGGAGACGAGGTCATCATGGCGGACACCAACTGGGTGGCCACGGCCGCGCCCATCGTCCATCTGGGGGCCCAGCCGGTCTTCGTCGACATTCTTCCCGATACCTGGTGCCTTGACCCAGATCAGGTGGAAGCGGGCATCACGGCCAGAACCAAGGCGATTGTGGCGGTTCACCTGTACGGCAATCTCTGCGCCATGGATCGACTTCTGGAGATCGGTGAGCGCCATGGCATCCCTGTGATCGAAGATGCCGCTGAAGCGATTGGCTCCCAGTGGCATGGTAAGCGGGCAGGAAGTCTGGGCCGTTTCGGCGTTTTTTCCTTTCATGGCACCAAGACGCTGACCACAGGGGAAGGTGGCCTGTTCGTCACCAACGACAGTCATCTCTATGAACAGGTGCTCACCTTGTCCAACCATGGCCGTGCCAAAGGTGAGCCCAGGCAGTTCTGGCCTGAGCGGGTGGGATTCAAGTACAAGATGAGCAACATCCAGGCGGCGATTGGTTGCGCGCAGTTGGAGCGAATTGATGAACTCATCAATGAGAAGCGTCAGACTTTCTTCCGCTACCACAAGCTCTTTTCATCTCTTCCTGTGAAGATGAATCCGGAACCGTCCTATGTGGTCAATGGTTACTGGATGCCGACCATGGTGGTGGACCAATCTGTGTCCTTCGACCGCGATCAACTGCTGAAGGAGTTTCAGGAGCATGGAATTGATGGCCGTGTCTTTTTCTGGCCTCTCAGTTCCACGTCTGTTCCTGGGCGAAAGGCCTTGTCCCAGCCTTTCCTTTCCGAGACAATCCATATGAGAAGCATTAATCTGCCCAGTTACTCTGGCTTTTCCCAGCAGGACGCAGAGCGTATTTATCAACTCGTGCAACAGCACCTGAGCGGATAGGAGTATCCGCCAACCGCCTGTTCTGCCTTTGTGTTCTCCTTATCATCGATCCTGACCCCATGACGACTGATGACCGACAGCAGTTCGAGCAGTCCAGAGAGCAAAACTGCCTGGCTTTAGGACAGGATCATGAGGCTTTCTCCCATTCCCTGGCTCTGATCACCGAACTTGATCGTTACGACTACTCCTATCTCTGGACATGGATGGGTGTCCCGATCATCCAGATGCCAGCTGACGTTCTCGCGACCCAGGAAGTGATCTGGAACAGCAAGCCCGACATCATTATCGAGACCGGAGTCGCCAGGGGGGGGTCGGTCCTGTTCATGGCCTCGATCCTGGAGATCCTTGGCAATGGCAGGGTCATCGGGGTCGATATCGATATTCGACCGCATAATCGCGAGGCGATTCAGAGCCATCCACTGGCCCATAGGGTGGATCTGATTGAGGGCGGATCGGTTGACATCCCAACCATTGAGCAGGTGCGCCGTCTGATTCCCGAAGGGGCGCGCGTGATGGTGGTGCTCGACAGTGATCACAGCCGCCAGCATGTTCTTGAGGAGTGCCGCGCCTATGGCCCGCTGGTGACCAAGGGATGCTATCTGGTGGTAGCCGACACCTTGGTGGGCCATGTGGAGGAGGACCAGGCGCCGAAGAAGCGCTCCAAGATCTGGTACAAGGGAGACGAACCTCTGTCGGCCTTACGGGACTACCTGCAGGAGCAGGACCGCTTCGAGCCGGACCCGGTCCTGAATGGAAAGCTTGTCCTTTCCTCATCCCCCGGCGGCTATCTGCGCTGCCGGTCATGACCCTGCGATTGCGTCGGTTTAACCTCCATGCCGATGAACAGGTCCTCAGGGAGCTGCGCACGGACATCCCCTTGCAGCATCGACTTCTGGCCCATCCTGACCCTGAGGCGGCGGTCGATGTCCAGGCCTGGGTCAGCCGAAGGGAATCCATGGGTTGGTTTCGGGTGATCGAGCTGGATGGCCGTAGCACTGCGGGCTTTGTGCAATTGACGGACCGCCACGGTCTGGATCGGTACGCCTGGGTGGGCATTGCCCTGCATCCCCATTGGCAAGGATCTGGCTGGGGTCGCCGCGCCATGGTGGCCTTGGCGGAAGAGGCGAGAGTCCATCTGGACCTTCGCAAGCTGATGCTGCAGGTGAGGTCGGATAATCAGATCGCCTTACACCTCTACGCCTCGATAGGGTATCGGATAGTTGGCCATCTCAAGCAGCATTATTATGATGGGAGCCACTACCATGATGTCACGATGATGGAGATACTTCTGGAGACCGTATGACTACGGTTGTCATCACTCAGCCCATGTACTACCCCTGGGTCGGCTTCATGGCCCAGATGGCTTTGGCCGATGTCCTGATCTGGCTGGATGATGCTCAGTTCTCCAAAGGCTCGTTTACGAATCGAGTGCAGGTCAGATATGGTCAGACGACCAAGTGGATGACAATCCCGTTGGTGCGTGGCGCATCGTTTCCACGGATCATGGATCTGGGGCTGCCGGGTGAGGATCTGTTTCTGGCCCATCGCTCCCTGTTGTCACAGAGCTTGAGGGCGCGACCCTATCGGCAACAGGCCCTCAAGCTGTTCGATGAGACGATGGTCTCCAGTTCCATGGTTGGTCGGCTGATTGCCAGCGCTGAGATTCCTGCCGAGCGCTGGGGAGTTTTGCCAGCCACGAGGTTGAGATCCTCAGCCATGGGTTTGGAGGGAAGCTCCTGGAACCGTGTGCTCAGCTTGGTGAAGGCGGTCGGAGGAACGCGTTACGTTACTGGTCATGGAGCCGCTGCCTACCTTTGCCATGAGGCGTTTGAAGCTGCCTCCATTGGGGTGGAGTACATGGTATATGATCCAGTTCCGTGGGATCAGGCTGATGTCTTCTTTACTCCTTACGTTGCTAATCTTGACCTCTATTCTTCAGTTGACCCCTCGGTTGCCTTGCAACATCTTCGGCCAGCCACTGTCGGTTGGAGAGAGTATCTAGGGAGATTGGAATGTCGTTAGTCACGGACCAGGAGAGAGACGCTTTTCTGGATAGTGGAATTCTGCTACTCAAGGGGTTCTACAATCAACCAACTCAAGTCGCCCCGATTCTTGAAGGAATCAGAGTCATCATCGAACTCTTGTGTTTCAAGTACCAGGTTGACGCCCCCACGCAGACTGCTGATCTCGCCATGACCGAGGGGTTCATGGCCCTGATCCGGCGTGATCGTGCCTACGGGGGAGAAGTGTATGACGCTGTCAAGCAGATCCCGGAGTTCATGCAGCTTGTCAGTGACATGCGGAATTCATGCTTGTTTCGTGAGCTTCGTTCAGGATCCATACCCGGACTGGCTGCGGGTGGTTATGGCATTCGCATCGATTGCCCAGGTGAGGCCACCTTCCGTGCTCCTTGGCATCAGGAGTTTCCTGCCCAGTTGCGCAGCCTTGATGGCATTGTCTATTGGACACCCCTTGTCTCGATACGTCCATCGCTGGGCCCGGTAGAAGTCTGTATCGGATCCCATCGTGAGGGCATCGTTCCCGTCCATACAGCGTTGGATTCTGCTCAGCAGGGTGCCTATGCCCTTCGCCTTGTCGGTGAGGCGGAGCGGCTGGCAAAGTACCAGCATCAATCTCCACTTACGGAACCCGGAGACTTGCTGCTGATGGATTTTCTCACCCTCCATCAGTCTGGAGAGAATGTCGATTTCTATCCTCGCTGGTCGATCCAATTCCGTTACTTCAACTTCGTGAATCCTTTGGGCGTGAAGATCAGCTGGAAGGGCTCGTTTGCAGGTGGTCAAGATTTCCGTGCTATTCTTGATGAAGCAGAAGTCGCAATCTGAAAACAATATGATGACTCGGTGTCGTATTTGTGACGCATTTCTCCCGCCCCCTGACTATTCTGCAGCTGCGCCAGCGATTACTTCGATCTCCACCCATCTCGCGATTCCCACCGAGACCTGTATTTGTCGAGTCTGTGGTCACGGGCAATCTCCTGACTTGCCTAAGATTCAAGAGTTCTATGGCACGCAGTATCGCATTTCATTGCAATCGGATCATCACGACCAACTCTATGAGGTCCGTGACGGCCAGTCTGTCTTTCGAACACAGCGGCAAGCCGAGATGCTTGGTGCCATTGGTCTGCCCCTGAACGCACGGGTACTGGACTTTGGTGCCGCCAAGGGAACCACCCTTCGGTCCTTGCTGGAGTCAAGGCCTGATCTACGTCCATCCATCTTTGATGTCAGCGATGATTACGTCGGCTTCTGGCAGGGCTGGGTCCCCGCTTCCGAACAGGCAACCCATTGTCTTCCTGCAGACTGGCATGGACGCTTTGACCTTGTCACGTCCCATTTTGTGCTTGAGCATGTTGTCGATCCCATTGGAACACTGAAGCGTCTTGCTGAGTTGTTGGCTCCTGGCGGCAAGGTATTCTTCACGGTTCCCGATCCCCTGAGCAACACGGGTGACTTTCTGGTGGTGGATCATGTCAACCATTTCACGGCCTCGAGCCTGATGAGGACATGTGAGCTTGCTGGTCTTGTCGCGCATACGCTCTCCCGTGAGCTGTTCCGTGGTGCCTACGTTGTCATTGCGGAGCGGGCGGCCGTTTCTGCCTCGTCCATTGGTGGTCTTCAGACTGATGTTGGTACTGACATCATTCAAGCCCTTGATGCTCTTGCTTTCTGGTCCAAGGCCCTGGGTTCCCTTGACGCTGATCAGCACGTTGAGGGACATGTACCGACAGCGATTTACGGTGCTGGTTTTTACGGTGCATTGATAACTTCGCGGCTTCATCAAAATCCGCTCTGCTTTCTGGATCGAAACAAGTATCTCCAAGGCCAGGACTATCTCGGTGTTGCTGTCCTTGCGCCTGAGGATTGTCCTGACTCGATTCGTAGGATCTATCCTGGCTTGAATCCGCTCCATGCAAGAGCCATCCTCGCGGATGCCGATACCTGGATGCCGCCCACCGCAAAGATTCACTATCTAGCCGATCAATGACCGTGGGCAGTACTCACGTCTGCAATGGCATTACTGAGGTCATTCAGTGACTGCTGGACTGATACATTCGTCGCCGCCTCAATGAACCAGAATCCTTTGGTGACTGTTGGAATGCCGACGTACAACAGGCCACAAGAGCTTGAGCGATCTCTCGCCATGATCCGAGCCCAGTCTTATCAAAACCTTGATATTATTGTCTCAGACAATGCCTCTCCTGATCCCCGTGTTTCACGGCTTGTGTTGGCTGAGTCGGAGAACGACCCGCGTATCAGGTATTTTCGCCAACAATCTAATATCGGTCCAAGTGCGAACTTTGTTTTTGTTTTACGTAAGGCTAAGGGCTCCTTTTTCATGTGGGCAGCAGATGATGATGAATGGCACCCATTGTTTATCGAAAAGCTGTTGCAGGCTTTGTTGAAGAATTCTTCCAGTGGTTTGGCGTTCTGCGACTTTGATGTTCGCTTTCCTGATGGAACAGAATGTCTCTCCTATGGTTCATTCTATCAGGCCTATGAGGATTTTCTTCGCGAGACTGGTCCTGGCCGTGTTTCCACTTATGCCCTTCAGGCTCCTGAACGAGGCAAGGCCAACCTGATTTACGGACTTTTCCGACGCGAGGCCTTGATTGACGATTCCGTTGACAGTTTTTTTCATTCAAAGGCATGGGGGGCTGACATGCTTTTCGTGTGCGACGTTCTATCGCGATGGTCTTTCAGCCTTGTCCCTGACAAGCTGTATTCGGTAGGCATTCCGTTTCCAGCTCCCGCGCCTGCCGTTGCCGATCAGGCCGTTCCCACAACACATCATCATCGGCGCCAGTGGGGATTGGCGATCAGACACCTGCAATACTTCGCAACCTACTTGCGAATTATGGCGCGAGCGCCTGGTTCCAGCCCGTCGTTCATCATGAAGTTTCTCTACCGGCTGTTGCCGCTGGCTCTGCGCTGGCTGAAGCAGGACATCACGGTTCGTTGAAGAGCGGATCAGTTCTTTCTGTTTCATGCCTCCTGGTGCCTGAACGCGCCTCAGGATTCACATGGTGTCCGTCATGCCTGAAGAATCTCATGCAGTCGGAGGCTGGCAGCGGAGGTAGTAACATCAGCTATGGGAAGCCCCCAGCGGAATACATGGCGCTACTGGATCAGCACGCAAGCAATATTGTTTCTCAGAATGG
>CAZBMT010000035.1:0-11815 GCA_964492645.1 uncultured Cyanobium sp.
CGGTCGGCCATGGCCTGGTCGATGGGCAGGCTGTCGAGGGTGGCGCGGTAGTTGGCCTTGAAGGCCTTCTCGTCGTCGATGGCGTCGAATTCATAGAAGCGCAGGCCATCGTGCTCGCCGAGGTTCATCGCCTTCTGGGCGATGTTCTTGAGGATCTGGCCGCCGGAGAGGTCGCCGATGTAGCGGGTGTAGTGGTGGCCGACCAGCAGCTCGGGGCACTCCCGCGCCACCTGGTGCAGGCGGGCCACGTACTCCTGGGCGCCGGGGGTGGCACGGATCTGCTGGCGCCAGTCGCCGCCGAAATAGAAGCTGAGATCGGCCTCGAGGGATTCGCGGCGGTTGAGCTCGGGCGCGGCGATCGGACCGACCACCGGATGGTCGGCCAGCTTGCCGATCTCCTCCTCCATGGCGCTGTAAACGAACCACAGGTCGGCGACCAGGGTGCGATAGCTGGCCTTGTCGACGACCCCCTTGAGGAAACAGCTCACGAAGCCGGTGTTCTCGGCCATGGTGTGGGCTTTCTTCGTTCCCTCACGGAGTTGGGAAGCAAGGGCGACGGGCATGGGATCGGGAGGCTGCGCGGGCAGACGTCCAAACGTAGGTGGGGCCTGCGGGGCGACGCGGCAAGGTTGCGAAGGATTACGCGGCCCGGCTGCCACCGGCCGACACCTCGCCGAAGAGATCGAACAGCTCCCGGCACACCTGCTGCAGCACCTCCACCACCTCCTCGGCGGGGAGATGGGAACCGGAGGGCTGCCAGTCCCCCACCGTGGCCAGGCGCCAGCGCTCCGATTCGTAGGTGAGCCCGCGGATCAGCACGCCCAGCAGCCGGGGGCGTTCGCCGGATCCGACCGGTGCCCGCTCCAGGCGCAGCTGCACCAGCAGCGAGCGGCACTGCAGCCGCGGGCTCCAGCCGGGGAAGTGGAAGGAGAGATCCAGCGTCTCCCGCTCGTCGAAGGCCCGGGTGAGGGGATCGTCGCGCCAGGGGGTGAGGTTGGCCCGGGCGGCGGGGAAATGCAGGCGGAAGTGCCCGACCACCGCGGCGATCGCGGCGGCCAGTTCCACCGATCGGGCCTGGTCGGCCGCATTCATGCCGTTTCCCCTGAGCAGAACGCCAACGTCTCCGAAACCTAGGCTCACCCCCGCATTCCGTGCCGACGCAATGGCCACATACGAAAAGCTCATCGTCCCGTCCGGCGGCACGGCGATCCGATTCGAGGGCGGCCAGCCGATCGTTCCCAACGACCCGATCATTCCCTTCATCCGCGGCGACGGCACGGGCGTCGACATCTGGCCCGCCACCCAGCGGGTGCTGGACGCGGCGGTGGCGAAGGCCTACGGCGGCGAACGCCGCATCGAGTGGTTCAAGGTGTACGCAGGCGACGAGGCCTGCGAGCTCTACGGCACCTACCAGTACCTGCCCCAGGACACCCTCACGGCGATCGAGCAGTACGGCGTGGCCATCAAGGGACCCCTCACCACCCCGATCGGTGGCGGCATCCGCTCGCTGAACGTGGCCCTGCGCCAGATCTTCGATCTCTACTGCTGCGTGCGGCCCTGCCGCTACTACGACGGCACCCCCAGCCCCCACAAGCGGCCCCAGGACCTCGATGTGGTGGTGTACCGGGAGAACACCGAAGACATCTACATGGGGATCGAGTGGGAAGCCACCGATCCGGTGTGCGTGGAGCTGATCGCCCACCTCAACGACACGGTGATTCCGGCCAACGGCAAGCTCGGCAAGCGCCGCATCCCGGAAGGGGCCGGCATCGGCATCAAGCCGGTGAGCAAGGCGGGCACCCAGCGCCACGTGCGCAAGGCGATCCAGCACGCCCTGGGGCTGGAGGGCGCCAAGCGCCACGTGACCCTGGTGCACAAGGGCAACATCATGAAGTTCACGGAAGGGGCCTTCCGTGACTGGGGCTACGAGCTGGCCACCAGCGAATTCCGCGACCAGTGCGTGACCGAGCGGGAGAGCTGGATCCTCGGCAACCTGGAGCGCAACCACGGCCTCAGCGTCGAGGACAACGCCCGCCTGATCGAACCCGGCTACGACAGCCTCACCCCCGAGAAGAAAGCGGCGGTGGACGCGGAAGTGAAAGGCGTGCTCGACAGCATCGGCGAGAGCCACGGCTACGGCAAGTGGAAGAGCATGGTGCTCGTCGACGACCGCATCGCCGACAGCATCTTCCAGCAGATCCAGACCCGGCCCCAGGAGTATTCGGTGCTCTGCACCCTCAACCTCAACGGCGACTACATCTCCGACGCGGCGGCGGCGGTGGTGGGCGGGCTGGGCATGGCGCCGGGGGCCAACATCGGCGACAACGCGGCGATCTTCGAGGCCACCCACGGCACCGCCCCGAAGCACGCCGGCCTCGACCGCATCAACCCTGGATCGGTGATCCTCTCGGGCGTGATGATGCTCGAATACATGGGCTGGCAGGAGGCTGCCGACCTGATCACCGCCGGAATCAGCGCCGCGATCGCCAACAGGGAGGTCACCTACGACCTGGCCCGGTTGATGGAACCCCGCGCCGAGGCCGTGAGCTGCTCGGGCTTCGCCGAAGCCGTGGTGCGCCACTTCGGAGGGTGAATCCGGGGCCAACGGACCAGGGCGAGCGCCCACAATGGTCCGCATGAGCCTTCCGTCCATCGCCGCCGACCCCTGCGTCCACTGCGGTTTCTGCCTGCCCACCTGCGCCAGCTACCGGGTGCTGGCGACAGAGATGGACTCGCCCCGGGGGCGCATCCATGCCCTCAAGGCCATCGACGCCGGCGAGCTGACGCTGGATGCCACGGTGGCGAAGCATTTCGACACCTGCCTGGGCTGCTTCGCCTGCGTCACCGCCTGTCCGGCGGGCGTGCGCTACGACGAGCTGATCGAGACCATGCGGCCCCGGCTGAACGCGCCCGAGCTGCGCAGCCCCGGCCAGCGCACCTTCCGGCGCCTGCTGTTCGCCCTGCTCCCCTACCCCGGGCGACTGCGGACCCTGCTGGCTCCCCTGCGGGCCTACGCCGGCACACCCCTGCAGGCCCTGGCGCGTCGCAGCGGCCTGACCCGCCTGTTCGGGCCGCAGATCGCGGCGATGGAGACCCTGCTGCCGCCCCTGCCCGCGCAGTCCTTCCGTGACGACTGGCCCGTGCTGGTGCCGGCCGTGGGCCCCCGCCGTCATCGGGTCGGCCTGGTACTCGGCTGCGTGCAGCGGGTCTTCGAGCCGGGGGTCAACGCCGCCGCCATCCGGGTGCTGGCCGCCAACGGCATCGAGGTGGTGATCCCCCCCGACCAGGGCTGCTGCGGCGCCATGACCCACCACCAGGGGGAACTGGATCAGACCCGGGAGCTGGCGGCGGCCCTGATGGCCAGCTTCGAGGCGGTGATCGGCCCGGGTCGGCCGGCGGGCCCCGAACCCCTCGAGGCCCTGCTGGTGGCGGCCTCAGGCTGCGGCCACACCATGAAGGCCTACGAGCAGATCCTGGGCACCCGCCATCCCGTGCTGGGGAGGGTGGCCGACCTGCAGGAATTCCTCGACACGGTCGGACTCAGCGAGGGCTTCCAGGCGGGTCTGCGGCCCCTGCTCCACGACGACGGCACGCCCGCCAGTGCCGAGCGTCCCGTGCAGCTGGCCTACCACGATGCCTGCCACCAGCTGCACGGCCAGGGTCTGGCGGCCCAGCCCCGGCGCCTGCTGGGCCGGATCCCCCACGTGCGGATCCGCGAAGCCACCGAAGCAGGCGTCTGCTGCGGCAGCGCCGGCATCTACAACCTGGTGCAGCCGCAGGAGGCCGCCGAACTGGGCCGGATCAAGGCCGCCGATCTGTCCGGCACCGGCGCCGAGCTTGCCGTGAGCGCCAACATCGGCTGCACGCTGCAGATCCGCCAGGCCATGGAGGCGCAGCCGCGGCCGCTGCCGGTGCTCCATCCGATCGAGCTGCTGGATCGCAGCTGGCAAGGTGGGCTGCACACCGGCACCGGCCTGGGCGGGGATGAACCGCGAGACGTCACTCCAGGCCGTGAGGCTGAATCCGCCTGACGATCAGGGGAATTTGGCGTCAACGCTCCTGGCCTACACGATGGCGACCACACGGTTACGGCCTTCCTGCTTGGCTGCATACATCGCCTGATCAGCCCGTTCCACCAACGCAGCCGTCGACTCGTCCGGTTTGAGGAGGGTCACGCCGATCGAGAGGGTTGGCGTCACCACGCCCGTGGGCAGGCTCACCGGCCTAGCCACCGTCTGGTGAATCCTCGCGGCGAACACCTTGGCTTCCACCAGGGAGTGGACACCCTGAATCACCACCAGCAGCTCATCACCACCGAGCCGGCCCACCAGATCGTCGCTGCGGGTGGTATCAAGCAGCCGCTGCGCGAGAGCCTCCAGGACGGCGTCGCCGCCGATGTGGCCATGGTGGTCATTGATCTCCTTGAAGTGGTCGACATCGCAGAAAAGCACGGCCAGATTGCCATCCGCCATGCGGCGGCGCTGGCTGAGCGACTGAAGCTGCTCAAGGATTTCCTGCCGGTTGAAGAGACCGGTTAGGGAGTCGAAGCGGGCTCGATGATCGAGTTCGGCCTCCGCGACCACCTCCTCATCCACAACCTGCAGAGCTCCCGCCAGCCCTATCGCTCCGCCATTGGCATTGGGGTAGGGGCCCGCATGGATCTCCAGCCAGCGCCAGTCAAGGTCGGAGTCGTGGACGCGCAGACGCACGCTGATACTGCGGCCCTGCTCCACCTGCCGCAGGCTGGTCAGCCATTGCTCCGTGTCGTCGGGGTGGCAGAGATCCTGCAGCCGCTGGCCTTGCCACTCCTCTGGCCCCCAGCCGAGAAGACGCCTCAGCCCCGGGGCGATCCAGACGATCGAGCCGGCCTCGCAGAGAAACACCACATCACTGACGTTCTCAGCCAGCAGGCGGAAGCGTTGCTCGGACGCCGCCAGCTGCTGGCTGGCATGGTGCCGTTCGCTCACATCGCGGAAGCTCAGGGCCAACCCGTCGCGCACCCACACAGCCCGCAGGTCCACATGCAGGGGCTCACACGCACCGGCCAGCTGCAGCGGCCGGTCATCGGCAATCAGGGGCTGGCCCTCCCTCGCCACCTCAGCCAGCTCCGCCAGCAACAGGCGGTTGGCGCCGGGCGGCAGCAGTTCCGCCAGGGGCCTGCCGATCAGCTGGTAGCTCGAATGGCCCAACCAGCTGGCCGCCGCCGGGTTGATCTCGGAGATCCGCAATTGATCCGTGAGGGTCAGGAACAGCTGCGGGTCGACCAGGGCATTGAGGGTGGCCGCCAGCAGACTCCGCTGCTGGTCGATTTCCAGCTCACGCTGCACCTGGTCGGTGATGTCGTAGTTCACGCCGATCATCCGCAGGGCCGTGCCATCGGCCGCATAGGTGGTGCGGCTGCGAGCCTGCAGGTGATGGATTGAGCCATCGGGCCACACCACCCGGAAGCGCGGTTGATAAGGCCGCCAGCCCCGCACGGCCGCCTGGATCTCCGATTCGGCGTAGTGGCGGTCGTCGGGATGGACGGCCTTGGCCCAGGCGTCATAGGCAACGGTGAATTGGTCGCGGGTGAGGCCGTAGAGCTGGTACATCACGGAGTCCCAGGTGAGCACATCGCGTTCGATGTCCCAGTCCCAGACCCCCACGATGCCCGCCTCCGCCGCCGCCTCGAGGTAGGCCGACTGCTCCACCAGCTCGGACACGTCGGCGATCTGGAGGATCATCGTGTCGGCAGCGCTGGCGGGGCCGCTTCTCTGGGTGCAGGTCAGGACCAGATCACCCCAGACACTGGAGCCGTCAGGCCGGCTGAAGCGCAAGCGTCGCCGCTCGCCATCACGCTGATGCAAGGGATCCAGTAGCCGCTCGGCGGCATCGCGATCGCCGGAGTGGACGAACTCCACCCAGGGGCGACCCAGCAGGGCGCTCTCGCTGCGACCCAGCAGTTGGCTGAGAGCCCCGTTGACGCTGCGGAAGTTGCCGGTGGCAGGCTCACAGAGCCCCGTGCCGATGCCGGCACTGCGTAACACCGCCTGGAGCCGGTCGGCCAGTTGATGCTCCTTCTGGCGCAACGCAGACAGCCGTTGCTGGGAGAGGGCTGTGGTCAGGCTGAAGGCCGCCGCAAACAGGTAGAGGGCGGCCACCAGCACCGCACCGGCGGGGTGCGCGAGCAAGGAGCCGGCGGAATCGGCGCCGGGGGGGGCCTGGAGCACCACCGCAAGACCAAGCTGTTGGCGACGGGTGTCAAAGATGAACAGACCCTCACTGTCCCTCACCACACCACGGGACTGTCCCTGCATCTGACGCCACACCCCCGGGAAGCGCTGGGCGAAATTGGGGGTCGCTGCAGCGGCACCAGGGTTCAGGACCTGGCCTCTGTCGTTGAGCAGATAGCCGCGCTGTTGGGCCGGCGAACCACTGGTCTCAATGTCAAAGTCCTTCACCATCCGCTCAAGGCTGGTGACGTACACCACCACCCCGCGCCTCTGGTTGCCACTGAACAGCGGACGCACCGCCAACAGGACAGGGTCGGCGGCAGTCTTGCCGGTGCTGGAGACCTGCCGGGGCCAGTACACCGGAGAGAGCCAGAACCCCTCCCGATCCAGCATCAGGCCGCGGTTGACGGCACCCCGCAGCGTGGCCGGATCGGGCGGGGCACCGCGGCGCCAGATCGACAACTGCGACTGGCCCGCAGGGTTGAACACGAGAATCGCCCCATAGCGCCCATAGACCTGCAGCTGGGCGCTAAAGAGATCCTGCAGCTGGCGGCGACGCTCGCTGTTGCGGCCGAACTCGGCACCGAGCAGGGCTGACGTGGCCGTGTCAGCCTTGACCTCCTGAAGGATCTGCTCAACCTGCAGGCTGGCTCCCTCCTGAGCGGCGGTCAGGCGCGCCAGAAGGGTCTCGCGCCGCGAATGCACATAGAGGAGCACCATCGGCAGAAGCACCACGGTGATGGCTCCACCCGTCAGCAGGAAGAGGTGCAGGGTCTGGCCCAGAGTCCTGCGATGGATGCCTCGCCATGGCCATCGCACCCACGCCATCAGGACTGAAGCTGGCGGCGAAGGAGGCAGGGAGCGGAGACCATGGGCCCGCTGGTCGGCAGCAGCAGCGACCACCGGGGCTGGCCGGCGGTCACGTCAGGGGGACTTGCTGGAGGGGTGATCGAGGGCTGGGGATCCGATCGCACAGGCATGGAGGCCCCAGCTGAACACGGGTGGATGGAAAGCTTCGGAGGCAAGGCGCCAAGAGCTTGGATTCATCATGGCTGAACGGGTTCGAGCCCTTAATCATGGGACCGTTTCGGAGACCCGGGCTGGATGGTCGGGGCCAGCATCCATCCAGCGCCAGGCCTGCCTCAGGGTCCCGGCGTCGCCGAGGTTCCCGGGAAAGGTCAGGATCGGCAGGCGCGGCACCGGGGCTGCATCGGGCGTGAGTACCAGGGAAAGCCCTGGCAGCAGCTGGCCCTGCAGCTCCACCGCGGCCAGCCCGAGACCCTGACGCAACAACGCGTCGGTGGTGATGCCGCCCTTGCTGATCACATACCCCAGCCGGGACGCCTCGGCAGCCGCCAGACGGGCCATCAGCGCCGCCAGGGCCTCGCCGAGCCGCCGTCGTTCGTTCGCACTGGCGCAGACCAGCTCGCCACGGCTGGTGGTCAGCACCGGGGTGCGGCCGGCATCCAGCACAGCACCCAGCTGGTCCTGCCATTGCCGCTCCAGCGAGGCCAGCAACAGCCTTGGCTCAGGGCCCTCCAGCGCCCGCGCCAGGCGGCGCACCGGCAGCTCCACCACGGCGCAGGCCGTCTCCCGCAGCAGCTCCTCCAGTTGCGCATCGGCCAGCGGCACATGGGAGCCCACCAGCACCATCCCCGGAAGCACACCCGTCCCATCGCGGCGCCGCAGGCCGGCCAGCCCGGCCGCATCCAGCGGCTGGGGCGGCAGCGGCACCAAGCCGTTCAACAGGCTCGCGCCACTCTGGAACAGGAACCGCCTTGGCCGGCCCCAGGGCGCCGCCGATGCCGGCGCCATGAGCTCCCGGGTGGCGGCACCCAGGGCCGCCAGCTGCCGAGGGCGTTCCGCATCCACCACCAACAAACGGTTGCCCTGGAGCGCCGCCAGACGGTCGCACAGGGCCAGGAAGCCGTCCGAGCTGCCGCCATCGGCCCGCTCCGCCCCGGCCTCCAGTTCTTGCCAGCCGATGCGCTCCACCGCGGCGGCGGTGATGCGGCCGCCGCTCTTCTCCTCCACCCAGTCGGGCAGGAAGCTGCAGGTGTAGCCGAACAGGCCATCGGAGGCGAACGGACTCTCGTGCACCGGCCGGCCCTGGAGAAGGTGCACCCCATCCACCGTGGTGCGCCCCCCCTCGAGAAAGGCCGGCACCAGCAGGGAGGCGTCGAAGGGACCAAGCTCCTCGCTGATCACGTCCACCTCCAGGGGGAAGTGGCCGCGCAGGGTGGAATCGCCCCGGCTGACCACGAGCCAGCCGCCGATGTGGCCGGCGGCCTCCGCCTGGGCGAGGGCAGGTCGCAGGGCACGGCAGATCTCGCGCACCCGCTGCGCCGCCGCCGAGGGCGCCAGGGCCCGGGTGTTGGCCAGGACGAACAGCAGCGGCGAGGGGTGGGCCAGGCCGGCGGCCAGCGTCCCGGCGTCCCAGCGCAGCAGCAGCGGACAGCCGTGCACGGTCTGGGAGCCGGTGGGGTCGTCGTCGATGACGACGATCTTGAGCCCGGGACCGGGGTCGAGCGTTGCCTGCGCCATGGCACCATCGTGCCGTGATGCGACCTGAGCCCAGCGAGCTGCAGGAGCTGGTGCGGGACCTGCACCGGCAGGGTTCCGCCTGGCTGCCGGCGGGACTGGGCACCCGCCTCGACTGGGGCCCGCCCGTCGAGGGGATCTGCACGGTGGTCAGCTGCGCCGCCCTGCGGGGGGTGCGGGAGTTCAACCCCGGCGACTTCACCATCACCGTGGCGGCCGGCACACCACTGGTGGAGGTGCAGGAGGCACTTGGACACCAGGGGCAGTGGTTGTCCGTGGATGCCCCCTGGGGGGACCGGCAGGGCGCCGCCGCCGGCAGCATCGGCGGCCTGGTGGCCCGGGGCCTGGCGGGCGGCTACCGCCAGCGCTACCTGGGGGTGAGGGACCAGCTGATCGGCCTGGCGCTGATGCGCGCCGACGGGGTGACGGCCAGGGCCGGCGGCAAGGTGGTCAAGAACGTGGCCGGCTACGACCTGATGCGGCTGTTCACCGGCAGCTGGGGCTCCCTGGGCCTGATCACCGAGCTGACCCTGCGCACCCTGCCCCGGCCGCCCCGGCGCCGCAGCGTCTGCTTCCCGGTCGGGGAGGAGGATCTGGACGGCCTCAGCCGCAGGCTGCTGGTCTCCAGCCTCAGCCCGGAGCGGATCGACTGGTGGAACGGCAGCCTCGCCGCCGCCGCCGGGCTGGACCCGGAGCCCCTGCTGCTGATCGGCCTGGCCAGCGTCGACGCCGCCACCCTCCAGGAGCAGGTGCGCTGCCTGCAGGAGCACAGCACCCTGCCGGCCCGGTTGCTGGATGCCGCCACCACCGGCACCTGGCTGGCCCAGGCACGGGGGGGCAGCGCCGGCGCGCCCGCCTGGCTGCTGCGCCTCGGCGTCAGCCCCGACAGGCTCGGGATCCTGATGCAGGCCCCCGCCCTGGCGGGACTGGCCGTGGACATGGCCGCCGGCAGCGGCCTCGGCCTGGCCTGGTCAGACCCCACGGAGCCCCGGCCGGCCGTGTCGTCCGCCCAGGTGAGCAGCCTGCGCCGCCTCTGCGGCCAGCTCGGCGGCCATCTCACCGTGCTGCGCCAGCCCCCGGGCGCCGACCTGCCGGCCTGGCTGGATGCCCCCTCCCGCCCCCTGATCGAGGCGATCAAGCGCCGTTTCGATCCGGCGGGCCAGCTGGCCCCGGGCCGGCTCCCGGGCGTGGCTCAGAGGCTCTCGACGGTATAGCGGCAGCCCAGTTCCAGGGATTCGCCGGCGGGCACCAGCAGGCGCCGCTCCCCGGTGCTCAGGGCCCCCCGCGGACCGCTCCAGGGCTCCAGGCAGAGCATGGGCCGGGGCGGATCGCTCCACACCACCACCAGATCCATCGGCGCGGCGGGATGCAGCGTCAGCGCCCGTCCCCCCGCCGGATCCAGCAGCCGCACAGGGCCCAGCCCGGCGCAGAGGAAATCCACACCCTGCTCGAGCCGTGACAGCTGCTCGGCCGTGACGGCCGGCGCCATGGTGAGGTGGTCGAAGCAGTGTGCCGGCAGGCCTTCGAGCCGGACGCGGGAGAGATCGGCGACGGCGATGTAGGGGTGCAGGCCCAGGCTGAAGGGGAGGGGGTCGGTGCCGGCCTGGCCCCGGTGGCTGATCCGGGCCGTGATCGCCAGGGCCGCGGGCTGCAGCCGCAGCTCCAGCTCCAGGGCGAAGGCGAAGGGGAAATGGGGGCGGGTCTCCGGGCCGTCCTCGAGGCGCAGGGCCACGCCACTGCCGTCGGCCAGCGGAGCGATGGACCAGGGGAGATCGCGGGCGAACCCATGCTGGGCCAGCGGGAAGCGCCCCTGGCTCAGCACGAGCTCGTCGCCGGGCAGGTTGCCGCAGATGGGGAAGAGCACCGGGATCCCGCCCCGCACCGACTTGGCCGGGTCGGCGAAGCGCTCGGCATCGAAGTAGAGGATCTCCTCACCGCCGCAGCACCAACCGGTCACGAGACCGCCGCGCTCGGGGGCGAGCGTGAGGGAATCGCCGCTGGCCGGATCGCTGAAGCGCCAGCGGGGGGAGTCCCCGGTGGGGGATTGCAGGGTCATGGCGAGGGTGGGGAAACGGTGGGGCGGGGGCTGGTGAGGCCCTGCTGCTGGAGGAAACGCTCGAACGGAGCCGCCAGCGACAGACTCCCAGACACGCTCAGGTGGTGGGAATCGGCATAGAGCGGCGTGCCGTCGGGCCGGCGATAGACCACCCGGCCGTCTGGACCGACCAGGTAGGGGGTGGGGTCGAACACATGGACATTGGGAAGCCCGTCGGCCACCTCGCCCAGCAGCCCGCCCAGGGTCGCCCGCATCCTGGCGGTGGTGGCGGGATCGCCGGCGCAGCTGCTGCCGGCGGGGTCCTGGCAGGCCACCGGCTCCCTGGCCAGGGAGGGGTTGTCCACCACCAGCACCAGCTGGATGCCCCGGGCCGCCAGCCGCTGGGCATAGGCGCGCAGGTTGGCCACATGGGTCCGGCGCACCTCGGAGACGCGCAGGCGGCGGTCGCCCAGCCAGGTGGGGGCGCCGTAGCCCCGGCCCTCCACGTCGTTGCTGGCCAGGTAGTTGTGCAGGAAACCCGACACCAGGACGATATCCCCGGGCTGGAGGCGCTGCAGGGAGCGCTCCATCTCGCCGGCCGAGAACTGGCGGCAGGAGTCGTAGCGGCCCTGCTGCCAGGTGACGGTGAGCTGCGGATCGATCAGGCAGGCGCCCATGGCGGCGAAGGTGAGGCGCTGGCCGGTGCGGGTGGTGACCGCGTCCAGCATCGGCAGCAGGTGCTGGGCATGGGAATCACCGAGCAGGAAGATCTCCCGTGCCCCGGGGAGGCCGGGCCGGTTGCACCTGTCGAAGTTCGGCCGGGTGGTGGCGTTGTAGGGCTTGCCACTGGCCACGGTGCAATCACTGGTGATGCCGGTGCCGGGGATCAGGGGATTGAGGGCATGGACCCGCTCGCTGATCGGCACCGGATCGGCATCCTTGCCCAGGAACAGCTTGCCGCGGAGCGGGTGGTGCAGGGCATCGATGCCGACCCACAGCCCCACCACCGCCAGCACCGCCAGCCCGC
>CAZBMT010000036.1:0-11624 GCA_964492645.1 uncultured Cyanobium sp.
ATGTCGTTTCCCCCTCACCCCTGTTGATCGCTGTCAACATCGTTGACCAGGGATTCGAGATAGCTGCGTTCAGCTGAGTCCTGCGGCCCAAACGGCGGCCTGGAGGGGCGCCGTGCGATTCGCTCCCGGTGCCGGAAGACGAGCGGCTGAAGCAGGGGGAAGGAGGGGCAGGCGGTGGAGATCGAGGAAAAGCCGAAGGCAAACACCAAGGAAAGGGCGATCAGCCTGAGATTGTTCAGCAGCACCGAGAAGATGCTTCCCGGACCGATGCCGGCGGCTTGCTTCCGGGCACTGGCGGCGGTGCTTTTCAGCAGGTTCAGGGCCTGGTTCCGCTGGCTCTCCAGGGGGACATCATCGAGCAGGAAGCCACCCAAGGCCGGAGTGTTCGCCATGGCGACGCTGCGCAGCAGTTCTCTGCGGTTGCGAGCAGAGCGCATCGCCAGCTCCACGCGGCGTTCCTGTTCCACGATCGCTCGCTGTTGCTGTCGACTGAGCGTCTCCACCTGCTGGAAGTCACGCAGGAGCGCGGAGACGAGCAAGGGAATGAGAAACAGATAGCCCAGGGCGGCAAACCGGGAAAGTCCCGCAAGCCGCTTCATCTGGCTGGCCAGCAGGCCATCCTCCGATGCCAACCGTTGAGCCACGGCCAGCAGCACCACGCCCAGGAGGGCATAGCCGCCCATATCGATCAACGCCGTTGTGAGCGAAACCTGCCAGAGGGGATCCCAGAGCTTTGGCGGCATAACCCGCAGAATCACCGAGGCCAGAAAGATGGCAAGGAACGTCAGGGAAGCGCTATGCAGGATTCCGATCACGGAGGGCTGCGTTCGGGGCGGCGGCATCACCTGCGCGATCCAGGAATTAAGTTCCGGGCGATTCTATCAAGTGTCCAGGTTCATATTTCTTTGAGTCTTGTCTTAGCGCACGGGTGGGCGACCGTCAGGCAGCTGAGCATCCGATAACATGAGGGCGACATGTTCACAATCCCTGGCCGGCATGCACGTCCAGCCTTATGCCCTGAAGCTTCTGGTGGCCGCAGGTGGAATCCTCGGCAGTGTCACAGCTGCTGGGCCTGCCTTGGCATTGAACACCGTCTGCACGCCGCAGTGGTCCTCCGTTGCCCAGGGACAGCCCGCCACGGCGACGCTCGCCGGTGCGTCGCCGCCATGCCCTGCCTCCGCCACCACGGTCAGCATCGGCAACGTGGGATACGGACCCAATGTCGGGGCCTCCTTTGCCACCAACTGGGGCTCGCTGGCCCAGTCCGGTGGATTCCCGACCACGAGCAACTCCTCCATGGCCATCGGCAGTGGCGCCACCCCCTCCACCGTCGCCAATGCCGCCTACGCGATCAGGTTCAATCGCGCCGTCGCCAACCCCCTCTTGTACTTTGGCTTCTTTGATAAGAACACGTCATTCACATTCCAGGATCAGTTTCTTCTGGTCTCTGCCAGCAACGCGGTGCGCTCCGGTCAGTCAATCCTGCCGACCATCAACACGGCTGATCGTGAATCGGATGGCTTCGTCGTACAGGTCCTCGGCTCCTTCCTGGCCGGAGCTCCCATCAGCTTTACCTATGGCAATACCAATGTGTTTGCTCAGAGCGTGATCTTCACGGCTGGTGTTGCCTCCGTGCCGGCGCCACTGCCGGTTCTGGGCGCCGCCATGGCCTTTCAGTTCAGTCGCCGTCTGCGTCGCCGCCTCCGGGCCTGAGATCCTTTCCGATTCGTGATTCTCCTGTCTGGGCGGTGATCACCGGATCCTCTGCCAGTTCCCGAAGGATGGGTTCGTGATGCTGATCATCCGCGCTCTGCTCAACGCGGCAAGGTCAGGCGTGGATGGCCTCGCAGGTCGGGCAGGTCATCCATGCACGCTCACCCCGGATCATCAACGCCTTCATCACTCCTTGCCCGTCACCGGCAAGTCCAGCCTCAGGCCTGCTCTGCCACGCCTTGTTCGCAGGCACGCGGCCTGGCCGCTGCTTCTGGCGATCCTGCTGCTGCCCACGGGGTGCGCCCGCGCCCGGGCGCCCGTGGACGACCGCCCTTCCGCCCGGCAGGGCCCGGTGCCCCGCGCCGCAGGCTTCCGCCAGACGGTTGTGGTGCGCGGGCTGGAGCATCCCTGGGGCATGGCCCGGTTCCCCGATGGCAGCCTGCTGATCAGCGAGCGGCCCGGCCGGCTGCGCATCGTGCGCAACGGCGTGCTCGATCCCACGCCGATCCCCGGTGTGCCGGAGGGGCTGGCCGCCGGTCAGAGCGGCCTGCGCGATGTGAGCGTGCATCCGCGCTTCCGCGAGAACGGCTTCGTCGATCTCACCTAGGGGGCGGGAACCCCCGGGTCGAACCACACCCGGCTGGCCCGCCCGTGGAACTCGACGGCGAACTCATCCGCCTGCAGGCCCAGAACCGCGGCAGCGCCCCCGGCATGTCGGCTTCCCTGGGGAGCCTGGGGCATCGCAACATCCAGGGGCTGGCCCCTGGTGACCCACAGCCGCGAGTCCTTCGGCCCGGCGATCAGCGAACGCCCCCTCCGGCCTGGCCGTGGCCGGCGGCCTGGTGTCGGGCGACGTCCGCCGGCTGCGCCCCGATCCCCGGGGCCGGGTGCTGGCGGAGGACGCCTGACACAATTCAGGCATTCCCATCCGAAAGGAGAGTGATGACGGTTCTCGGCAGAGAGGCGATCCTGCAGGCGATCCGTCAGGGCTCCATCGCCATCACGCCCTTCGATCCCGACCTCGTGGGTCCCGCCTCCGTGGATCTCACCCTCGCTCCCCTCTTTCGCGTGTTCCGCAAGGTGCACGAAGTGATCGAGGTGCGGGAAGACACCGACTACCGCTCACTCACGGAGAAGATCGAGGTTCCCGACGGCCAGCACATCCTGATCATGCCGGGCGAGACGGTCCTCGGCATCACCCGCGAGCGTCTGCGCCTGGGCCCCGGACTGTGCGGGTGGCTGGAGGGGCGCAGCCGCTTCGCGCGGCTGGGCCTGATGGTGCACATCAGCGCCCCCTTCATGGGGCCGGGGATCGACAGCCAGCAGGTGCTGGAGATGAGCAACTTCGGTCCCGCCCCGCTCGCCGTCCATCCCGGCACCGCGGTCTGCCAGTTCGTGTTTCAGCAACTGAAGGGCCACGAGACCTATGCCGGCCGCTTTGCCGGCCAGACGGAGGATTCCTTCTGACCATCAGCAGCTTGTGATGCTGCCAGGCGGGCCTCACGCCAGGTCGTTGATCAGCACGATGCGGTAACGGGCTTTGCCGGAGCGGAGATGATCGAGGGCTTCATTCGCCTGCGACATGGGGAAGAACTCCGTGGTGGGCGCGATCCCGTGCCGACAGCTGAACTGCAGCATCTTGTCGGTGGTGGATGGGCTCCCGAGGGGCGAACCGGAGAGGCTTTTCTGTCCGAGAATCATCGAGAAGGCGGCCAGGGCGATCGGTTCAGGGACGGCCCCCACGTTGTGCAGCCGGCCCTTGGGTTTGAGGGCGGCGAAGTAGGCGTTCCAGTCGAGGTTGGCGTTGGTGGTGTTGAGGATGAAGTCGAAGCTGTTCGCCGCCTGGGCCAGCTCGTCGGCGTTGCGGGAGTTCAAGGTGCGATGGGCGCCCAGCTGGAGCGCTTCCTCCCGTTTGGCGTCGCTGGTGGTGAAGGCGGTGACGTCGCATCCCCAGGCCCGCAGAAACTTCAGGGCCATGTGACCAAGACCGCCGATCCCGATCACGGCCACACTGTCGGTGGGTTGGATGCCGAGCTCCACGATCGGGTTGAAGACGGTGATGCCGCCACAGAGCAACGGGCCGGCCTTCTCGGCATCGAGGCCTTCCGGCAAGGGAGCCACCCAGGTCCACGAAGCCCGCACCCGCGTGGCGAAGCCTCCGTGACGCCCGACGATGGTGGCTTCGGCCTTGGGGCAGAGGTTCTGGTTACCGGAGAGGCATTGATCGCAGGCACCGCAGCTGCCGGAGAACCAGCCGAGCCCCACCCGGTCGCCGATGGTCAGGCGCTTCGTGTGCTCCCCGAGGGCGACAACGCGCCCGCTCACTTCGTGGCCGGGAACGAACGGATAGGTGGTCATGCCCCATGCGTTGTCGAGCATGGAGAGATCGCTGTGGCAGATGCCGCAGCTCTCGACGGCGATTTCGACCTCTTCGCTGCCGAGGGGACCGGGGGTGTAGGTGAAGGGCTGGAGCGGCTGCCCGGCGCCGGGGGCAGCGAGGGCCTGGATCGGTGTGATCATCGAATCTGCCGGCATGGAAACCTCGGAGACGGGCTGGCCCCGTTGCCGCCATGGGCGATCCTAGGCAGCGCGGTCCATCCCTGTCCCCATCACCGTTATGGGTGGTCCGTCCATTCGGCCAGGCGGAGGCCAACCATGGCGCCCCATCCAGCCCGTCGCCTCAGAAGATCCCCAGCGTCTTCTTCTTGCAGTAGCCCGCTCCGATGTTCATCCAGCCCGACGGGCAGGGCTTGCCGTTGGTGGGCCGCACCTCGTAGTCGATCGGCGAATTGCAGTGCTGTTTGAGGTCATTCACATACCCCAGAGGGCATTCGTTGTAGCCCGGCAGCTTGGGAATCCGCTTCTGGGCCTGGGCCGGGTCTGCGCTCAGCAGCGGCAGAGCCAGAAGGCCGGCGGCCATGGCGAGGGGTGGTTTCGGCATCCTTCGACTCCTCACGGACTCCGACCCTAGGGGCCGCTGGCCGGTGGCGCCTTCGCGACGACGGGCTCATAGCCGCGGGGCAGCAGGTTCCAGTCGGGGTTGAAGACGTGCACCCGGCGGGTGGCTTTGCCTCCGGCTTCGAACGGCAGGCCGGCATGGGCCCAGGCCAGGGCGCTGCCCGCCAGGTTGCGCACCTTGAACCCCCGGCCCCTGAGCTCCCGGGTGTAAAGGCCGCTGCGCAGGCCGATGGTGCAGTAGGGAACCACCAGCCAGGAACGGTAGCGAGCGCCGTCGCGCTCGAAGTCCTCCTTCGTGATCGCCCCCGGCAGCATCGAGACGCGCCGTTCGTGCGGCTCGCGCACATCGACCAGCACGGCCGGCCGGTCCTTGGGCCGCGCCAGCCACTCGGCCACGGAGATCTCCGGCTGGCCGGGAAACAGGAGGCGCTTCAGGCCCCCGTAGCGGCGCCCCACCTCAGCCGCCAGGGCGCTGTCGGCGCTGCCCGGGGCCGGCCCGCCGCGGCCCACACCGAGCCCATGCAGGGACAGGCCGACCGCGGCGGCGGCCATCGCGACGACCGTGGCGCTGGCGGCGACGACCACGCGCCCCCTGCCTCGCCGGCCCGGGGCCGGCATCGCGGGGGGATCTGCTGGCAGCGGCCGCTCCATGGCGTCAGCCTGGCGCAGGGATGGCCGCGGTGGCGGTGCCCCGTGCGTCGGCTTTGTGCCCTGGCCCCCAGACTGACCGTCACGACCTGCCCAGCGCGCGGGCACCCCAGCAACGCCATGTCCCCCCATCCCCTGCCGCCGATCGCCGGCCGTGACGCCGAGATCCTGGCCCTGGTGCAGCGGCCCGGGCCCGTGGCGCTGCCCCACAGCAACCTGACGCTCGCCTCGATCAGCTCGGCCTTCGCCTGTGCGCTGCACATGCACCAGCCAACGATTCCCGCCGGGGCGGATGGGGCGCTGATTTCGCACCTGCAGTACATGCTCGAACATCCGGGCGAGGGCGACAACCACAACGCCGAACCCTTCGCCCGCTGCTACCGCCGGCTGGCCGAGCTGATTCCCCAGCTGATCGCCGAGGGCGCCAACCCGCGGATCATGCTCGATTACTCCGGCAATCTGCTCTGGGGTTTCCAGCAGATGGGCCGCGCCGACATCCTCGAGGCGCTGCGCTTCCTGGCCTGCGATCCGTCGATGGTGCCCCACGTGGAGTGGCTGGGCACGTTCTGGAGCCATGCCGTCGCCCCCTCCACGCCGATCCCCGACCTGAAGCTGCAGATCCTGGCCTGGCAGCACCATTTCGCGGCCCTCTTCGGCAGCGAGGCCCTGCAGCGGGTGAAGGGCTTCTCGCCCCCGGAGATGCACCTGCCCAACCACCCCGACACCCTGTTCGCCTTCGTGAGCGCCCTGCGCGACTGCGGCTACCGCTGGCTGCTGGTGCAGGAGCACAGCGTCGAGAATCCCGACGGATCCGGCCTCCGCCGGGAGCAGACGCTCGTCCCGAACCGGTTGGTGGCGCGCAGCTCCAGTGGCGAGGAGGTGGCGATCACTGTGCTGATCAAGACCCAGGGCTCCGACACCAAGCTGGTGGGCCAGATGCAGCCCTGCTACGAGGCCCTGGGGCTGGGGCGGGTCCCCCTGGGCGGCACGGCGGTGCCGGCGCTGGCGGCCCAGATCGCCGATGGCGAGAACGGCGGCGTGATGATGAACGAGTTCCCGTCCGCCTTCCTCCAGGCCCACCGGCGCCTGGCTGAGCAGGGCAGCGGCAGTGCCGGCACGGTGGCGATCAACGGCACGGAGTACCTGGAGCTCCTGGAGGCCGCCGGCGTCACCCCGGCGGATTTCCCGGTGATCCAGGCGGTGGGGCAGCAGCGGCTCTGGCAGCGCGTCGGCGCCGCCCCCACCCCGCAGGCCGTGGAGACGGCCATCGCCGCGCTCCAGGCGGGCGACCCCTCCTTCTCGATGGCCGGCGCCTCCTGGACCAACGACCTCAGCTGGGTGGAGGGCTACGCCAACGTGCTGGAGCCCATGAACCAGCTCAGCGCCCGCTTCCACCAGGTGTTCGATCCCCTGGTGGCCCGCGACGCTGCCGTGACCCGGAGCGAGCCGTACCAGGAGGCCCTGCTCCACCTGCTGCTGCTGGAGACGAGCTGTTTCCGCTACTGGGGCCAGGGCACATGGACCGACTATGCCCGCGAGATCCATCGGCGCGGCGAGGCGGCGATCGCCGCATTGCCGAATGCATCGATGGCTGGCAGAAAAATTCAGGCGGGCTAGGTTTTTTATCGTGCAGAAATTACCGGGCATGACATCACCGACCGTCGCTCAATACGCCCTGAATCGGTTGTCTCAGCTGGGGATTGATCGGATCTTCGGTGTACCCGGCGACTATGCCTTCGCCATCGACGATGCGGCTGAGTTGGTGCCTGGCCTGTCGTGGGTGGCCTGCGCCAACGAGCTCAACGCGGCCTACGCCGCCGATGGCTATGCCCGTATCCGTGGCGCGGCCATCCTCTCCACCACCTACGGCGTGGGAGAACTCTCCGCCATCAATGGCGTGATGGGCAGCAAGGCCCATCGGCTGCCGGTGTTCCACCTGGTGGGCATGCCCAGCGAGCGCATCCAGAAACAGGGGCTGATCACGCACCACAATCTCGGCGACAACGTCTACGACCGTTTTCAACCCCTCTCGGCCACCGCCGCCTGTGTGAGCGCCGTGCTCACCCCCGACAACTGCATCGATGAACTGGAGCGGGTGATCCGTGAAGCCCTCCGGCAGAGCATGCCGGCCTATCTCGTGATCTCCGAGGTGAACGGTGGCCTGCCGGTGATCGGCACCCCAGTCGTCGGGCAGCCGCTCGCGGCGGTGAAGCGGCAACGCAGCGTGCCCCAGGAGCTGGAGGCCGCCGTGCAGACGATCCTGGCGCGGCTGGAGGCGGCCAGTCGTCCGGTAGCGGTGCTCACCCATCTGGTGAGCCGCTACGGCGTCAGAGAGAAGGCGCTGGAGTTCATCCGCAAAACGAATCTTCCCACCGCGCTCACCCCCAACGACAAGGGCACGATCGATGAGGCGATGGCCCAGTACGTCGGCCTGTATGCGGGGGACTGGTCGTCCTCGGAAGCGGTGCGGGACTGCGTGGGCCAGGCCGATGTCGTGCTCGATATCGGTGGCATCGTCACCACGGAACTCAACACGGGCCTGTGGACGGGCCAGTACGACCCAGCCAGGCTTGTCTCCATCCACGACAACTGGGTGCGGGCCGGTGGCAAGGTCTTTGTGGATGTGGCCATCGACGATGTGCTGAACGCCCTCTGCGAGCGCGTCACCACCCGTTGTGCCGACCACGGCCTGACGCTCGCCGCACCGGCCCTCGCCGGCGCCGCCGGCGATCCCACCACCTCCGCCACCTTCTACCCACGCCTGCGGCAGCGGCTGCGGGCCGGCGACACGGTGGTGATTGAAACAGGCACCTGCATGACGCACCTCAACAAGATGCTGATGCCAGCAGGTGTCACCGCAGAAGGCCAGGGTCTGTGGGGCTCGATCGGTTGGGCCACGCCGGCCTGCCTCGGGGTGGTGATGGCCAAGACCTCCGGCCATACCTGGATGGTGACCGGCGATGGTTCCCACCAGCTCACCCTCAATGAGATCGCGGTGATGGGACGCTACGGCGTCAAACCCAGGATCTTCGTGCTCAACAACGGCCTCTTCGGCATCGAGGATGTGATCAGTGAGCGCGGTCATGGCTACGACGATCTTGCGGCCGTCCAGTACCACCTCCTGCCCGAGGCCTTCGGTTGCAGGAACTGGCTGACGGCGAAGGTGAGCACCGTGGCCGAACTCGACCAGGTGCTGGATCGGATCGACAACCACGATGGGGCCGCCTACATCGAGGTGATGATCCCCAACGAGGAAAGCCAGCCGCTGCCCGACAGCACCATCGACAGCGGCTACAAGCTGCGGACTCCCCTACCCGGCTGAACCCGGCTCAGGGGATTCGCCTCGCCACGGGTGCCTTCAGGGCTGATCCCCTTTCTCCATGGGGCCTTCCGCGAAGGGAGTCACCTCCGGGAAGTACTTCGCCATGCAGGCGTTGCACACTCCATGGGAAAACTCGACGTTGTCGTGGCTCTTGATGAAGGACTCCACGGTCTGCCAGTAGCCCTGGTCGTTGCGGATGCCCTTGCAGTAGGTGCAGATCGGGATCAGGGTCTCCATCACCTCGATGCGCTCCAGGGCGGCGGCGAGCTGGTCGGAGATCCGCTTCAGTTCCAGCTGCAGCACCACCTGACGGGCCAGGGTCTCGAGGGAGCGGATCTGCAGGTCGCTGAGCTCGCGGGGCCGTTGATCGATGACGCAGAGGGTGCCGATCATGGCCCCGCCCGGTGTGCGCAGGGGCACCCCCAGGTAGAAGACGATGTTGGGTTCACTGCAGACCAGCGGGTTGTTCCGGAAGCGTTCGTCCTCACGGGCATCCCGGACCACGAGGGTCTGGTCGCCGAGAATGGCGTGGGCGCAGAAGGACACATCCCGGCTGGTTTCGCTCGCCGCCAGTCCCACCCGGGATTTGAACCACTGACGATCCGCATCCACCAGGCTGATCAGGGCGATCGGCACGTCGCAGAGCCGGGCGGCCAGGAAGGTGATGGCGTCGTAGGACTCCTCGGCCGCGGTATCGAGGATGTGGTAGCTGTTCAGGGCCTCGAGCCGTGCCGCCTCGCGGGGAGCCACGTTCGCGCGCATGGGAACACCTCTCCTCTGACCAAACGTAGATAAGGCCTTTCGGGCTCCCCACCACGGTTCACATCTCCTCACCCCCCCTGATCCGGCCCCGGCCGGAAGCGTCAGGAGTGCCGACCGGGTAGACAAGGGAGGTGCCGCGCGCTGAGGACTTCTGGCTGGCCCGCTCCCGCGTGTGTTCGGAGGCCTCGCCTGGTCTGGGGGCCTCAGCGGCGATCCCGCGACCGGCTGGAGCCGCGAGCGGATTCGCCGCGAGAGTGTGCTGCTGGCCGCCACGATCTTCACCATCGCGGGGGTGGCCCTGAGCGCCAACTACTGGAGCGCCACCCGGCTGCTGCGCCAGCAGGTGCGCGACAACCTCCACAACCTGGTGAGCATCGCCGCCAGCGAGATGGATCCCACCCTCGTTGCGGCCATCACCCGGCCGGAGCAGACGGGAAACGGGGACTACCGCCGCGCCACCGCACCGCTGCTGCGGCTGCGCAGGCTCGTGCCCGACATCTATTACGCCTACGTCTTCATCACCACGCCGGAGGGGCTCCGCTACACGCTCGACAGCACGTACTACATCCAGAACCCCGGGGCCCCCGCCAGCGCCGTCAGCGTCGGGGACCTCTACACCGATCCGTCCGACGACGCCCTGCGTGCCGCCCGCAGTGGCAGGGTCACCGTCAGCACCGGACCCTACACCGATCACTTCGGTTCCTTCATGAGCGGCTTCGCGCCCATCCGCGACGGTGACGGGGCACTGGTGGGGTTCGTCGGCATCGACATCTCCCTGGCCCAGCTGCGACGCAGGGAGTGGCCCCTGCAGCTCACCTACCTGCTGGGCCTGGCCGGCAGCGCCGGCTTCTCGGTGCTGGCGGCCAGCTTCCATCGCCGCACCCTCAAGGCCCGCGCCAGAGCCTTCCAGGCCATGGCCTCCGCCGAACGGGCCAAGAGCACTTTCCTGGCCACCCTCAGCCACGAGATCCGCACGCCGCTCAACGGCGTCATCGGCATGACCGGACTGGTGCTGGCCTCGGATCTCTCGGCACAGCAGCGGGAGTGTCTCGAGAGCGTCCACAGCTCCGGGGAATGCCTGCTCACCCTGCTCAACGGCATCCTCGACTACACCAAGTTCGAGTCCGGCCATCTGGAACTGGAGCTGCTCCCCTGCAGGCTGCGTCCCCTGCTGGAGGAGACCATCACCGCCTGCGCCAGCCTCGCCCAGCTCAAGGCGATCGACCTGGCCCTGGAGCTGCCCCCGCAGCTGCCCGAGGCCATCGTCACCGACGCCATCCGTCTGCGGCAGATCCTGCTCAACCTGATCGGCAACGCCATCAAGTTCACCGAGGCCGGCCGCGTCGTTGTCTCGGTGGAAGCCGTCGCCCCGCAGGCGAGGGTCCGGACCCGGCAGCCGGACAAGGGGGCACTGGCGCTGGAGTTCGCCGTCGCCGACACCGGGGTGGGCATCGCCGCCGACCAGCAGGAGCGCCTGTTCCAGCCCTTCTCCCAGCTGGTCACCTCCGCCCACACCCCCCAGGCCGGCACCGGCCTGGGGCTGGCCATCAGCCGGCAGCTGGTCGAGGCCCTCGGCGGCACGATCGCCGTGGAGAGCACCCCCGGGCTGGGCAGCATCTTTCGTTTCCGCCTCCCGGTTCGGGTGGCCGACGCCTCTGCCATCCCCGCTTCAGCCCCTCCTGGGGCGTCTGCCGCGCCCGCGGCCTCGCCGTTGTTGCTGCCCGGCGAGCCGTTCGCGGCACGCCATCCCCTGCGCATCCTGCTGGTGGACGACAGCGCCGTGAACCGGCGGCTCTGCGAGCTGATGCTGCGGCGCCTCGGCTACGAGCCCGACGCCGCCGTCGACGGCCAGGAGGCGCTGGAGCGCCAGCGGCTACTGGAGCCGGATCTGATTTTCATGGATGTGCAGATGCCCCGGCTCGATGGTCTGGAGGCCACCCGCCGCATCCGCTCCGGCAGTGGACGGGCCGACCGGCCCTGGATCGTGGCCCTCACCGCCTTCACCACCGCCGAGGACCGGGAGGCCGCCCTGCGGGCGGGCATGAACGACGTCCTCGCCAAGCCGCTGCGCAGCGAGGCCCTCATGGGCAGCCTCGTCACCGCCCACGCCCGCGTCAGCCTCAGGGCAGGGTGAAGCCGGAGGTGTTGAGGTGCTTGAGGTCGAGCATCACCACCGTGACCCAGACCAGCAGGGCCAGGCCGGCGAGCGAGCCGATCACCA
>CAZBMT010000037.1:0-11459 GCA_964492645.1 uncultured Cyanobium sp.
AGGTTCCGTCCGTGCTGGCGAGGGTGATCTGAACCCGCTCGATGCGGGGACCGTCCATGGTGAGGACATCGAAGCGGGCACCCTGCCAGCGCAGCCCTTCCCCGGGGGAGGGGATGTGCTGGAGGCGCTCCAGCACGAAGCCGGCCAGGGTGTGGTGGCCGTCCGCCTCGGGCAGCTGCAGGCCCAGCTGGCGGTTGAGCTCGACGATCTCCAGGTCCCCAGCCGCCGACCAGGTGCCGTCGGCGAGGGGCAGCAGGTCCTGGGCCGTCTCCAGGGGGTTATCCTCCTCGCCGACGATCTCGCCGGTGAGGTCGGCCACGGTGACCAGGCCCTCGGTGCCGCCGTGTTCATCGACCACCACCAGCAGGGGCTGGCCGCTGCGGATCAGCGGCAGCAGATCGGCCAGGGAGGCGCTTTCCTGCACCTGGGCCACCGGCAGGATCCACGGGGCCAGGGCCGTGTCGGGGCGCAGCAGGCCACGGGCGATCGGCTCGGCCAGCCGCCGCAGATCGAGCATGCCGCGCACGTCGTCGAGGGAGCTGCCGATCACCGGGAAGCGGGCGTGCTGGCTGGCATGCACCGCTTCCATCATCTGGGCGAAGGTGACATCCAGGGGCAGGGTGACCATGCCGGAGCGCGGCATCATCACCTCCCGCACCAGGGTGTCCCGCAGGGAGAAGACCCCTTCGAGGATGCTGCGCTCGTCGGGCATCAGACCGGTGACACTGCCGCTCTCGATCAGCGTCTCCAGCTCTCCGGCCGACAGCACCGGCACCAGCTCATCCCAGTTGCGCGGCAGCCCCAGCAGCCGCAGAAGGCCGCCGCTGAAGCGCTCGATCAGCAGCAGCAGCGGCGCCAGGGTGCGGGTGAGCGACTCCAGCAGCGGCGCCAGCCGCAGGGCCGAGCCCTCGGGCCGGTGCAGCACCCAGGCCTTGGGCACCAGCCCGCCCACCAGGGTGGCCAGCAGGGCCAGCAGCAGGAAGACCCCGGCATCGATCAAGGCCTGCTCGCCCCATCCCAGCCAGCCGGCCACCTGCTCCGCCAGGCCCCGGGCCAGCCAGCCCATGGCCAGCAGCGCCAGCACCAGGCCCAGCTGGGTGGCCACCAGGACGCTGCGCATACGGTGCTGGAGCCGGGCCACGGACCGGGCGCCGGGCTCCTCCGCCTCCTCCAGCTGCTGGACGCGGCTGGGCCGCAGACGGATCAACGCAAGCTCCCCGGCAGCGAAGAAGGCCAGCAGGGCCAACAGGATCGCCAGGACCAGGAAACGCATCGGCGGGGAATCGTGGCTGAAGGTTAGGCCCCCCAGCCCGGCTCAACCTTCGCGGCCCTCGCCACCATCCCTGCCGGAAGGACGGAAGCTTCGACCTGCTCACCGGCGGCATCACCAGCCTGCTGCGGCTGTGGGGCGGGTGAGAGCGATGGGGGTCCCGGGGATCGAACCCGGCTCAGGCGAATTATGAGTTCGCTGCATTCACCAGATTGCTAGACCCCCGGCGGCCGGGCCATCGCCCGGGTGACGGCGTCACCAGAGGCCCCGGACCGGGGGTGTCCAGGTGGTGGCCGGCGGCCTCACATAGGTGGGCGTGGCGGCCCCCGCCCCGAGGCTGGTGCCGAAACCGTTGGTGATGTCGGCGGTGCGCTGGGGCATCAGGGCGCTCTGCTCGGTCAGCATCACCGACGCGGTGTTCTCGATGGCGGTGCCATCCCAGATGATGTTCTGGTCGGGGAAACCGAAGGCAACGATCCTGCCGCCATCGCGGCCGGGGATCGAGAGACCGAGGGGATCGGTGATCTGGTGCAGCAGGTTGACGCCCTGGGCGAAGGGGGCAGAGAAGCTGTAAAAGCGCTGCTCCATCAGCTCGGGGGCGGAGCGCGTCAGGCCGCAGCGGGTGACCTCCACCGGCCCCGTGCCGGCCGAGCCGGGGGTGGGGGCTTCGAGGGTGGTGGTGCACAGGACCGGGCCGGCCAGGACAGGGGCCAGGACGGCGAGGGGAAGCAGGGCCGTGACGCCGGCAGCGAGGCGAGTGGCGAAGGGGGCGGGCGCTGCCAGGATCGGTGCTGTCATGGGTCGACGAGCCCAGCCTCGGGGCGATATGTACGCAGGTTAGCGACCTCTGACGCTCGCGCCCAGCCACAGCCTGGCGCACCAGCCGCTCCCCCGACACCGCCTCACCAACGTCGCCTCCCCAACGCCGATGGTCTCCCTGCCCTCCAGCCCCAGCCAACAGAGTTCCGCCCTGCTCGCCCTGCTGGCGGAGCGGGCCTACCGGCTGGGGGACTTCACCCTGGCCTCGGGCCGCCGCAGCCCCCACTACGTCAACTGCAAGCCGGTGAGCCTCAGCGGCCTCGGCCTGGCCCTGCTGGGCCGCCTGATGCTGGAGCTGGTGGAAAACGAAGCCGCAGCGGTGGCGGGGCTCACCCTGGGGGCCGATCCACTGGTGAGTGCGGTGGCCCTGCAGGCTGCCCTGGCCGGCCGCGACCTCGATGCGCTGATCGTGCGCAAGGAGGCCAAGGGCCATGGCACCGGGGCCTGGCTCGAAGGCCCCCTGCCGCCGGCCGGGAGCCGGATCACGGTCCTGGAGGACGTGGTCACGACGGGCGGCTCCGCCCTCAAGGCGGTGGCCCAGCTGCAGCAGGCCGGCTACGCCGTGGAGCGGGTGGTGGCGATCGTCGATCGCCAGGAGGGGGGGGCCGAGGCGATGGAGGAAGCGGGCCTCGACCTGCGCAGCCTGTTCCTGCTCGAGGAGGTGGCCGCGACGGCCGCCGGGCTGGACGGCGCGGCAGGCTGACCCCACGACAGGCTGAATGCCGCGATCCGCTCCACCATGCCCCCCTCCCCCGACCCGACCCCGGCTGCGGCCGATCCCTGGCAGTGGACGCCACCGGAACGGAGCCGCTGGTCGCGGCCAGTGGGCCTGCTGCGGCTCGACGGCCCCGACACCCTGCGGGTGCTGCACGGCCAGACCAGCCAGGCCCTCGAGGGGGCCCGCCCGGGCCAGTGGCTCGGCACCTGCTGCATCAGCCCCACGGCCCGGCTGCGGGCGGTGGCGGAGGTGCTGGTGGATGGCGACGGGGCCTGGCTGGTGATCGTCGCGGGGGACGCCGTGGCGGTGCGCACCGCCCTCGACCGGGTGCTGTTTCCCGCCGACAAGGTGCGGCTGGGTCCGGTGACGGCGGCCGTCCTGCACCAGCCGCTGGGGACGCCGGAGCCGGAGGCCCTGCCCGCCGGCGCCTGGGCGCCGCTCGAGGGATCGCCGGGCTGGCGGCTGGGCGATGCCCTGCTGCTGCCCGCGGACGCCCCCTTGCCCCCCGCCCTGGCCGCACGGCGCCCCCTGGAGCCGCAGGAGGCGGAACGCTGGCGGCTCCAGCAGGGCCTGCCGGCGGCGCCGGGGGAGATCAACGAGGAGATCAATCCCTTCGAGCTGGGGCTGGCGGGGCGGGTGAGCCTGAGCAAGGGCTGCTACGTGGGTCAGGAGACCCTGGCCAAGCTGGCCACCTACGACGGGGTGAAGCAGCAGCTGCGCCGCTGGTGGGCCAGGGCTGTCCCCGGTGGGGCTGTCCCCGGTGGTGCCGTCGTCGCCGGCACGACCCTGCAGGACAGCCAGGGGGGGCGCGCCGGGGTGATCACCTCCAGCCTGGAACTCCCCGGTGAGGGGGGCTGGATCGGGCTGGCCCTGGTGCGCCGGGCCTGGCTGGCGGAGAGTTCCCTGCTGGCGGAGGCGGCCCCGGGCGTGCCCCTGAGCCTGTCGCTGCCGGAGGGGTTTCAGCCGCCGCCGGTGGGGCCGGGCGGCAGGGCCGCGTCCTGATCCAGCAGCCAGCACACCACCGCCCAGGTGGCCAGGCTGTCGTCCTGGTTGTAGCGGAAGATGCGCTGCAGCTTGCGCCCCAGCGCCCGCCGGCTCGGACGGCGGGGACCGCCGGAGCCCTCCCGCCACTGGCGCCACCAGAGCAGGCAGCGGGCACCGTCGACCCCCTTCTGGCTCCAGGCGAAGCCCCGCCAGCCGGCGACGGCCTTGAGCCCGTAGCTGTTGACCGGCAGCAGCCAGTGGCGCCGCAGCCGCTGATGCACATCCACCAGCCGGGCCCGCAGCCGTTCCCGCTCCCGCTGGCTGGCCCCCTGGCGCTCAGCCAGCCGCAGCAGGGCGACCGACTCGGTCTCGCCGTAGTGCAGCACGGGCCAGTCGGGGTAGCGGGCCAGCAGCCGGCTCAGCCGCCGCCAGAGCAACGCCTCGCCGTGCTCCTGCAGGGCCAGCAGGGGGTGGTAGCTGCCCAGGCGCTCCCCGGGTCCCGGCGCCCCGGGCCAGCGTCCGTCGGCGCCGCGCTCGAGGCGCACCAGGCCATGGAGAAAGTCGTCGCGGGCGTCGGGATCGGATTCGATGTCGTAGAGCAGCACCCCGGGGGCCGCCGAGAGCTCCGGGAGGGCGGGGCCGGCCCCCTCGCCGCTGCGCCGGGGGGTGCCTTCCCGCTGCACCCTCGCCTGGGCCACCAGCCGGGGGGCCACCTCCCGGTGCTGCTCGCTGTGGACGGCCAGGTCCTCGGCGAGCCGCTCCGGATCGGCCGCCGCCAGCTGGTCGAGGCTGGCGATGCCCAGCGCCACCAGCAGCTCGCGGCGCCGGCCGCCGATGCCGCTCACCTCGCTGAGGTGACCCTCCGCGGTGGCGACCCGGTCGCAGGCGCCGCGCCAGCTGCAGAGGGTGCACTTCTTGCGGTCGCTGACCAGGGGCGGCGGCTCGCGGCGGGCCAGGTCGAGCGCCAGACGCTCCAGGCTTTCGTCGAGCTGGCGCTGCAGGGTGGGACCGAGGGCGAGCCGTTCCCGCTCCAGCCCCCGGTCGGCCCCGGCCACCACCAGCCCATGGGGCACGGGGGCCCCCTGGTGCTCCGCCAGCAACCGCCCCCACAGGGCCAGCTGCAGCCGGTGCTCCCGGGTGAGGCGCCTGCCCTGGCGGGCCAGCACCGGCCGGTAGCTGTGGGCGCCCCAGCGGCTGGGTCCCTCGACCCGCTCCAGCAGGCTCGGGTGGGCCTCCAGGCGCAGGCCCCGGGGACCGGTTCCCGCCAGCCGCAGCCCCACCACGCCGGGCGCCCCGTCGCGGCAGGCTCCCTCGCCGTGGCCGGGGCGCCGGGGCAGCAGGCTCTGGAAGCTGCGCAGCTGGTCATCGAGGGCCAGGGCGCGGTGGGCACTCCACAGCCGCTCCTGGGGAGCACCGTGGAGATCGAGCCAGGCCCGCCGCCGGCAGCGCACCCAGCTGCGCAGCAGGCGGTCGGTGAGGACGGGGGATCCGGGTGAGGTGGCGTCCGGTGTCTGGGGCATGGGCTGCAGGCTAGGGGGGCCGGTGGCCTGCCATCAGGCCGGCACCCGCCGCGGCCATCCGGAGCGGCCGGCCTGCTACGACCGGCCTGCCACTCCCTCGCCTCCGCGCCTCCCATGGCCTCAGCCCCCCTGCCCCTCGAGGCCGGACCGATCCACTTCGGCACCGATGGCTGGCGGGGCATCCTCGGGGTGGACATCACCGTGGAGCGCCTGCTGCCGGTGGCGGCGGCCGCCGCCCGGGAACTGGCCGCCAGCGCCCCGGCGGGCCTTGCCAGCCGGGAGGTGGTGATCGGCTACGACCGGCGCTTCCTGGCCCCGGAGCTGGCCGAAGCCATCGCCGCCGCCGTGCGGGGGGCCGATCTGGTGCCCCTGCTGGCCACCACCCCCGTGCCCACGCCGGCCTGCAGCTGGGCGGTGGTGGAGCGCAAGGCCCTGGGGGCCCTGGTGATCACCGCCAGCCACAACCCACCGGAATGGCTGGGTCTCAAGATCAAGGGGCCCTTCGGCGGTTCGGTGGAGGGCGACTTCACCGCCCGGGTGGAGCGGCGCCTGGTGGCCGGTGGCCTGACGGTGCCGATCCCCGGCGCCACCGAACGCTTCGATGCCATGGGCACCTACCTGGCGGGCCTCGGCGCCAAGGTGGACACCGCGGCCCTAGTGGAGGGCCTGACCGCCGCCGGCCTGCAGGTGATCGTCGACCCGATGCACGGCTCGGCCGCCGGCGGGCTGCCGGCCCTGCTGGGGGAAGCGGGGGCCACCGCCGGCGTGATCCGGGAGATCCGGGGGGAGCGGGATCCCCTGTTCGGCGGCCACCCGCCCGAGCCGCTGGCGCCCTACCTGGAGCGGCTGATCACCGAGGTGCGCCAGGCCACGGCCGCCGGCCGGCCGGCGGTGGGCATCGTCTTCGACGGCGACGGGGACCGCATCGCCGCGGTGGACGAGCGGGGCCGCTTCTGCAGCACCCAGCTGCTGATGCCCCTGCTGATCGACCACCTGGCCCGCGCCCGCGGGCTGGGGGGCCGCGTCGTCAAGACCGTCAGCGGCTCCGATCTGATGGCCCTGGTGGCGGCCGACCTGGGCCGGGAGGTGATCGAGATGCCCGTGGGGTTCAAGTACATCGCCGCCGAGATGCTCAGCAGCGACGTGCTGGTGGGGGGAGAGGAGTCGGGCGGGGTGGGCTTCGGCCTCCACCTGCCGGAGCGGGACGCCCTGTTCGCGGCCCTGCTGCTGATCGAAGCGCTGGTGGAGGGGGGCCTGCCGCTGGGGGCCCGGCTGACGGCCCTGCAGGAGCGCTGCGGGGGGGCCAGCGTCTACGACCGCCTCGACCTGCGGCTGCCGGACATGGCCAGCCGCCGCCGGCTGGAGGCGCTGCTGGGGCAGGATCCGCCGCAGGAGGTGGCCGGAGCGGTGGTGCTGGAGGTGAACCGCACCGATGGCGTCAAGCTGCGCATGGGCCCCAGCCACTGGCTGATGCTGCGCTTCTCCGGCACCGAACCGCTGCTGCGCCTTTACTGCGAAGCCCCCGACGCCGACCGGGTTGAGGCGGTGCTGGCCTGGGCCCGCGCCCTGGCGGAGAGCATCTGATGGCCGCTCCAGCGGAGCCCGGGGCGGCGCCCACGGTGCTGGTGATCGCCAGCGGCAACGCCGGCAAGCTCCGGGAGTTCGCCCACCTGCTGGCCTCCCTGCCCCTGGAGGTGCGGCCCCAGCCCGAGGGCCTGGAGGTGGAGGAGACGGGCACCAGCTTCGCCGCCAACGCCCGGCTGAAGGCCGAGGCGGTGGCCCGGGCGACCGGTCACTGGGCCCTGGCCGACGACTCGGGCCTGGCGGTGGCGGCCCTGGGCGGAGCCCCCGGGGTGCATTCGGCCCGCTACGCCGACAGCGACGGGGCCCGGATCGCCCGGCTGCTGCAGGAACTGGGCGAGGCCGACCGGGCGCGGGGCGCCCAGGGTCTGGCGCCGGATCGCCGGGCCGCCTTCGTGGCCGCCCTGGCGGTGGCCGACCCCGACGGCACCATCCGGCTGGAGGTGGAGGGCCGCTGCGAGGGGGAGATCCTGGAGGCGCCGCGGGGCAGCGGCGGCTTCGGTTACGACCCGGTGTTCTTCGTGCCGGAGGCGGGTCTGAGCTACGCGGAGATGGACAAGGGCCTCAAGGGCCGACTGGGCCACCGGGGGCGGGCCTTCAGCCGGCTGGAGCCGGGCCTGAGGACGCTGCTGGCCTCGCCGGCCCGCTGACGACATCAAGGGGCAGGCGAACGTTCCCCGTGGGCAAAAGAAGCCGAATCCCGCCATGCCACTGAAGGGGAAATCAGTGAACCGGTGTATTGATGTGCGAATGATTCTTCAGCACTCAGTCCAAGGCTGATGCCGACCCCAAGACCATTCACCAGATTTCCGCCATCTGACAACGGCTCCCGGACGCCCTGAAAGATAACTGCAAAGCCATTGCAGCCATGAACAGCGATCGCGAGTATCGCTTCGATGAGAACATAGAGATCTCGAAGCTCATTCAGGACAATGTCGGGGCTGAGGCCTGCGAGCGCAATGAGCGAATCAATCCATCCTCCGCTGCGGCCAGATCTGATCTGATCTTTTTCGCCACATGGGCATCTACGCCTGCGGAGGGATTTATCCTGATAGCAGAGCCGATGGGCGCCGGCCGATCTTTGCATTCATTCGTCCGGGTGATGCATACAACCTATCCCAATGGGATCAATCCAGAGGCAGTGCCCATGCCGGCTGGGGAAGCCACCCCGAACTGGGCGGCCTTCGCTCCCGCCAGCAATGGGCGCTGATGGCCGCTGTCATCGCCACCGTCCTGCAACGCATCGACGCCATTGATGCCTTCCGGCATGTTCGCAACTCCTGGTCCGCCATGATTCATACCACCGCTGAAGGTCCCTGCACGAAGGCTATCCTCGAGGTGATCAATAAGCATCCCCATCGTGTTGTCGTCATGGGAAGGGACTTCGGCATCGCCTGCAGCGTCTTCGGCTCCACGTGCCAGGATGTCGTTCATCATCAAAAGCTCTGCGCCAGTGATCACGGGCGACCCAGTCCTGGCGGCCCGGAGGCCCAGGGATTGAGCGTCTGGAGATAGGGGCCGGGCCAGCCGTGGGGTGGTCAGACCACCCGGATGTCACCGACGGAGGGGATCCAGCCCTGAAGCCGCCAGGTCACACAGCCGCTGAGAACCATCGGATCCTGCGACACCAGCGCCTCCGCAGCGGCATGATCCTCAGCCTGAAAAATCATCAGACCACCACCACCCGGCCGACCTGCCGCATCCACGCGATAACCGCTGCTGACAAGCTCACCGCGATTCCGGAGCTCCCCCACCCAGGCCAGATGCGCCCGGAGATGGGGCTTCACCAGCTCATGGGGCTGGCAGAAGGATTCGGTTTTGATGAACCAGGCCATGGCACCGTCTGTCAGCAGCATCCATTCTCCCCGGCCGGCAAGGGGGAGTAGGAAGGAGGCGGACGATTGAACGGACCACCCCATGTCGAAATCTCAGCTCAACGCCTTTCTGACAAAGGTGGCAGCGGATCCAGCCCTCAAGGCCAGGGTGGATGCCGCTGCCGACACCGATGCCGTCGTGGCGATCGCCCTGAGCGAAGGTCACCTGTTCTCGCCTGCCACGCTCAAACGGGCCGAACGGGGCTGAACCCGGGGGCGGCCCTGTGCCAGGCCCGCTCAGGCCGCCACCCAGCTGCCATGCAGACCATGGGGGATGGCCAGGGGCAGCTCCACCAGTGCCTGCTCCTGCATGGAAGCGGCATCCAGCACCACCAGGTCGCTGGCGCGCCGGGCCCCGTTCCAGAACAGCCCCAGCACCCAGCCGTCATCCTCCGCCGTGGCACCGGGCCGCGGCACCATGATCGGCTCACTGACGAAGCCCCGGGGAGCGGCGCTCCAGGCCCGCGTCCCGCCGCCCTGGAGATCGAGCTTCATCAGGGCCTGCAGCGGGTCGTTGCCCCGTTCCCGCTCCGCCACTGCCATCCAGGCATAACGGCTCTCGAGCCCCACCCGGGCCGGCGCCACCATGGCGAACTCGCAGGTGCGCTCGCTCAGCCGGGTGGCGGTGACCGCGCCGCTGACCAGATCCAGACGGCAGCGTTCCATCAGACCCTCGGGAATGCGGTCGAAATCCACCTCCTGGTAGTCCTGATCGGGGCCGATGGAGGGGAAATCGGCGTAATAGATGCTGTCGATCACCACCGCATCGCCGTCCTACCAGGCATTGAGGTGGTGGAACACGAACCCTTCCGGAGCCTCCAGCAGCCGCGGCTCCTGGCCGGCGAAGGCGCCGTCCTGGCGGGGGATCAACCAGAACTGGCCCCGGGCCCCTGGGCGGGACTTGAGGCACTGGGCGGCGCCTCTGCGACCGAACACGTAGGGGAGGGGGTTGAAGTCGATGGCGTTCTGCAGGAACACCGCCCAGTTGGGGGTGATGGCGAAATCGTGCAGGAAGGCGAAGCCGGCGAAGCTATGGCTGGAGTCGGCCAGCAGGGTGCCGGCCCCGGGGCCGTCGGCGGCGAACTCCATCAGGCGCACGGTGCTGCGGGGGCCGGCCTTGACGCCGAAGGTGACCATCCGGGGAGCTCCGTGGTGGCCAGGATCGAAGCGGGGGTGGGCACTGAAGGCCTCACCGGGCTTGAGCACCCCATCCAGGAGCGTCAGACCGCGGGTCTCGAGGCTGAGGGGATCGAGGGCATGGGGGGAGCTGGCCTCCCAGAGGGCGAGCAGCTGGTCGCCGAGGCGCACCACATGGGTGTTGGCGATGTTCTTGAGGCGCAGGTCGAAGGCGTTGGCCAGGGGACCGCCGGGCTTGGGCGTGCCGAAGACGCCCCGGTAGAGCACCGTGCCGGCCTTCTCCTCGGCCAGCCAGCCCTCGGTGCGCACGAAGCGGTTGCTGAGCCGGACCCCACCGTCGGCGAAACGCAGAGCCGTGACCATGCCGTCGCCGTCGAAGGGGTGATGGACCCAGTGGCCACCACGCTCCAGCCGGCCGGGGCCGTTGCGGTAGAGGGTGCCGCTCAGCTCGGCCGGAATGGCACCGCGGGCGGCCGCCAGGGGCTCGTCGCTGAGCTCGACAGTGACGTTGCCAAAGGAACTGGCCCAGTCGGCGCGGTCGTAAGCAGGCGAGGCCGCAGCGGCGGGGGAGGCAACGGTCATCGGGTCAGCCCACGGGAAGAACGGCGCAACGCGCCAACCCGATTATCACGTAACGGAGTGTGAAGGCGTGGGCGGCTGTCCCGCCATCAGCCCTCGCAGGGCAGATCCACCTCGGGACAGGGGGGCTGGGAGACGGCGCAGGGGGCCACCCCGACCTGGTTGGTCAGGCAGTCGGCGGCACGGGCCGGGGCAGCCACGGCAACGGCGGCGGTGAAACCCGCAAGCAGCAGAAGGACAGGACGCATGGCGCGTACGCAGATCGCCTGATGCTAATGGCGACGCCCCCGTCAGGCACCGGCGGCATGGCCGGCCCGCTCCAGCACCCCCTTGCTGCTGGGCACGGCCCCACCGCGGCGGGGATCGATCTCCACCGCCTGGTCGAGGGCCCGGGCGAACGCCTTGAAGCCCGCCTCGACGATGTGATGGGAGTTCACCCCCGCCAGCTGGCGGATGTGCAGGGTGAGGCCGGCGTTGTTGGCCACCGCCACGAAGAATTCACGCACCAGTTCGGTGTCGTAGGTGCCGATGCGCTGGGCGGGGATCGCCAGGTCGTAGCTGAGGTGGGGGCGGCCGGAGCAGTCGAGGGCCACCTGCACCAGGGCCTCATCCAGGGGAGCCAGGAAGTGGCCGAAGCGCCGGATGCCGCGGCGGTCGGCCAGGGCCTGGGCGAGGGCCTGGCCCAGGGCGATGCCCACGTCCTCGTTGGTGTGGTGGTCGTCGATGTGGGTGTCACCCCTGGCGGTGATCTCCAGATCCAGGCCGGACCGGTATCGGAGCAAGCCGACGGCGCGCATGCCGGGTTCGAACCGCAGCATCCCCATGCGAGCGAGTTGATTGACATCGAGCCGACACCCGGCGTCGATCCTGAACCGATACCCGTCGCGTCCCATGCGGCAGCCTTTCCGGCGGGTGCAGGAGGGGCCGCCCGAAATCAGAGCGACATCATAGCCGAAGCTGAACAAAGCGCCCCGGCG
>CAZBMT010000038.1:0-11403 GCA_964492645.1 uncultured Cyanobium sp.
GCTGTTCTGGCACCAGGCCAGCCACGGCCTTTCCGGGGTCATCTACGGACTGCTGGGCTACCTGCTGCTGATCGGCTGGCTGGAGCGCCGCCCCCTCTCGATCCTGCTGTCGCTGACGGCACTGTTCGCCTATGGCGGGGCCCTGCCCAGCCTGCTGCCGTTCCTGACTCCCCCGGGGGTGAGCTGGATCGGCCATGCCTCCGGTTTCGCCGGAGGCGTGCTGGCGGCCCTGGCGATCCACCGCGAACGCGGCGGTTAGGACCCCATGGCGCCGCTTCCTGCCGAGCCCGGGCGGCTACGCCCCGACAGCCGACGGCGGCTGCGGCTGGGGGCGGCGGTTCTGGCCATGGCGCTGCTGGTCCTGCCCCTGGCCAGGGGTGCCCTGGGCGCGCCGGCCCCGCCACCTCCCACCAGCTACGACCTGGCCTGGCAGGCCCCCTTCAACCGACCGGAGCACTATCCGCTGGCGCGTCGCCCGGATCCGGCCCTCTACCGCCCCCATGGCGACTGGTTCGGGCGCCTGATCCTTCCGGCTGCGGCTGAGATGGTCCCGGACGGCGGCGACTGGGTGTGGCTGGAGCTGGAGCAGGCCCCGGCGGGCCACGACGGCCTGGTCGGCCAGCGCCTGCGGCTGGCCTGGCGGGACGAGCCGATGCTTCGCGCCCTGGTGGGCAAGGTGAGCACGCCGGTGCGGCTCGGGGCCCAGGCCCGGCTGGCGGCCCAGCAGGGCAATGTGGTGCCCACCCGCCTCGACGGCCGCAACGACGTCGGCCCGCTGCAGACCCTGGCGGGGGCCCATCCCCACGACGACATCACCGTGGCGCTCGAGGAGGTGCGCGTCGATCGGCGGGGCGGGGACACCGTGCTGCGGATCGGTCGGCCGCCTCTGCAGAGCACGGGCCGCTGGGTGGCCCTGGTGCGGCTGCTCTCCCGGGACCCCGCCGACCCGGAGCGCTTCCGGGTGCGGCACTACGACCGGGGCCAGGGGGACTTCAGCGGTGCGATCGAGACGGTGCGACTGCCCCGCCAGCCCGCCGATCGCCATGGCCGGCGCTTCTTCGACCCCCAGGGACTGCTGGAGTCTCCCGTGGGCCGTGACGGCTGGTATCTCTTCGGCGCCCCGGACCGCGACGGCACCTTCACCGCCCAGGCCCTGGAACCGCGGCACCTCACCCGCCTGGCGAGCGACCGGGTGCTGCGGGGCACCGCCGCCGGTCTGAACGCCATCAGCCGGATCAACTGGAGCGACGGCCAGACCCGGCGCGGCCGCTTCAGCCGTGTCGACCTGGATCCCGACGGGGAGCACGCCCCCTGGCAACCCGGTGATCGATCCCTGGTGATCCATAACTTCGGCGGCATCGGCGGGCCCGATGGTGAGCCCATCAGCGGCTTCACAGTGACGGGCCACTTCGCCTTCGGTGCCGCCCGGGTCGTGGTCGATCCCTTCACCGGGGAGCCCCGCTTCGACCTGCGCTACCACCAGATCTACGCCAACAATCCCAACGGCATCGTCTCGGGCAGCCAGGACTGGAGCGCCTACACCGGCAACCTGCAACGGGGCTGGCTCGGGACGCGGCCGATCTCGGACGTGCTGGTGCGCACCGATCCCCTGCTGCTGGAGGAACTGGCGATCCAGGCGGAGGTGCTGATGGCCCGCTACCGCAGCGGCGACGGCAGCGGTGTTTCGCTGGTGTCGCCGGCCATCTCCTGCGTCCAGGATTCCAGCCAGGCCCTCTGGATCGCCATCGACCAGCTGCGCCGCCGCCGCCGCCAGCCTGACGGCACCGAACCGCCCAGGCTCGCGTCCCTGGCCCGATCTCTCGATGCCCTGCTGACCCCCTTCGGCATGGTCCGCGCCGACTGGCGCCACAACGCCTCGTTGATGGATCTCCCCGCCAATGCACCGGACCGCTTCAGGGCCAGCCCCAGCCTCTGGGATGGCCTGCTCAGCTGGCGTTCGATGCTGCCCCGTCGCGCCCATGACGAAATGGCCCTGGTGTTCCTGCGCCACGGAGACCCGCTGCATCTGCTGCGCACCAACCAGCTCCCCGGCGCCGACCGGCGCCTGGCCCCCTTGGCCCCGACCCAACTGCTCGGTCAGCTGCCCGTGGTGGGGCTGGTTCTGCCGCGGCTGATGGATGCCTTCTTCATGCCACTGGGCGGAGCCGGCCTGACCCTGGCGGCCCTGCTGCTGGCGGCCTATGCCGCCGTGGCCCTGACGCTGGGGCGCCGCAACGGCTTCCTGCCGGCCCCTTGGGCAGAGGTGCGGCCCTGGGTGCTGCTGCGATGGGCCCCGGCCCTGCTGCTCTCGCCGGCGCTGGTCGAGGAGACCCTGTTCCGGGCCGCCCTGCTGCCCCATCCCCTGGAGGGACTGGGTGCAGCGGAGAACCTCGCCTGGGGGGCCCTGAGCGTGGGGCTGTTCGTCGCCTGGCATCCGCTGGCCGGCCGGCTCTGGTACCGCCGGGGGCGGCGGCTTTTCGATGACGGCCGTTTCCTGTCCCTGGCCGGACTGCTGGGGGTCGTCTGCGTGATCGCCTACCAACTCACCGGCTCCATCTGGCCGCCGGTGCTGATCCACTGGCTGGTGGTGCTGCTCTGGCTGGAGCTGCTCGGGGGCCGCCGCTGGCTGGGGAAAGGGGCTCAGGGGTAGGCATTGGGCACGAAGAACTGCTCGTTCATCGGGGGGCGCTGGTAATCGGCACCGCTCTTGCGGGGGGGCAGTTCGATCGCCTTGGGCGTCATGTCCTCGTAGGGGATCTTGCTGAGCAGGTGGCGGATGCAGTTGAGCCTGGCGCGACGCTTGTCGTTGGCCTCGACGGTGAACCAGGGGGCCTCCGGGATGTTGGTGTGGGCGAACATCTCGTCCTTGGCCCGGGAGAACTCCACCCAGCGGTCCCGGGACTCCAGATCCATCGGGCTCAGCTTCCAGCGGCGGGCCGGATCCTCCAGGCGGGAGCGGAACCGGGCCTCCTGCTCGTCATCGCTGACGGAGAACCAGTACTTGATCAGGGTGATGCCGCTGCGCACCAGCATGCGCTCGAACTCCGGGCAGGAGAGCATGAACTCGTCCACCTGCTCCGGTGTGCAGAAGCCCATCACCTTCTCGACGCCGGCCCGGTTGTACCAGCTGCGGTCGAAGAGGACGATTTCTCCGGCGGAGGGGAAGTTCTCGACGTAGCGCTGGAAGTACCACTGGGTCTTCTGCTGGTCGGAGGGGGTACCGAGGGCCACCACGTTGCAGCCCCGCGGGTTGAGCGGCTCGGTGATGCGCTTGATGGTGCCGCCCTTGCCGGCGGCGTCCCTGCCTTCGAACAGCAGGATCATGCGGTACCCCACATGCTTCACCCAGTACTGCATCTTCACCAGCTCCACCTGCAGCCGGGCCAGTTCCTTCTCGTAGAACTTGCGATCGAGCTTGGGGGGGCGCCCCTCGGAGTGACTGGCCAGATCGTCGAGGATCGGCGATGGCCTGTAGAGATCCGCCTCACTCAGGCCGCAGCTGCGGAGACCTCCGGATGGCTTCCCATTCGGTGCCTTGATCTTCAGGGTCTTGATCTTGAGAGCACCTTTTTCCTTTTTTCCCGGATCCTTACCAGGACCTTTTCCGGAAGCTTTGCCCATACCTTTGCCCGTGACGCCGACAGGAGTGTGCTGTCTACGGCATAGCCGATCGAGGGCCTCCAAAGAGCAACAAGGAACACCCGGCGAAAAAGCGAGAGATTTTCTTCATGTTGGCGCTGCCGCCGGCGTGCCGCCCATGGATGACGGGCTCGGTGACGGCAGATCGGAGGCAGCCGCCCACTGGGCGATCAGCTGCTCCTGCCGCACCAGCCGGTAGCGGTTCCGTTCGCAGGGATGCTGCCGGTACTGTTCCCGCAGGCTCTCGAGCCTGGTGACGAGGGAGTGGTGGACGGGATGGTTCCTGTTCATCACCTCACGCAGGAGGTATCGGGGTTCGAGGCTCAGCCGGCGACTCTGACGCCGGGCGCCCACTGGGCGATCAACTGCTCCTGGCGAACCACGCGGTAGCGGTTGATTTCGTTGGGCAAGTGACGGTACTGCTCGTTGAGGGAACGGAGCTGCTGCAGCAACGCATTCATGACGGGATGGTCTTCGTACATACCGGGGCTTCGGCTGCTGACCAAACCTTAACCGAATCGGAAGGAACTCCACCCCCTGGAGCCGCCCGGGTCAGCGAACCCCCATGGCGTCCCCTCTCGCCAGGGAACCATCAGGGCCCGATTGTCCCCGAATGGGGGGCGCGCCCCCTGCCGCCCATGGACGAAGCTCGAGGGACCTCTGCGGGGCCTGCCCCGAAGGATGGCCGATGACCGCCCGATCGCTTCCAGCGTCCCTGCCGAAGGTCATGATCCCGAAAGTCACCATCGGTGAACTGGAGGCCAACTACTCGATGTACTGCAAGGCCCTGCGACTGCTTGTCCGGGAAGGTCGAACCCTCAAGAAGATCCAGCGCACGGTCTGCTGGCACCGGCTTGAGCAGCTGCACCAGTGCCTGCCGAGCCAGTACAAGGACCCGGACTACCTCTTCCTGCTGCTGCGTCGCGAGACCAACCGCAAGGCAGCCGGTCTGCCCTGTCCGTCCTGAGGCGACCGCCCCAGATCCTGTAGCAACCGTCACAACCGTCCCGCCCGGGGGGCTTCAGGATTTCAAAGCGGATGTTGCTTCTAGGGTTCCGATCCCCCGTTGCTGGCCCAGCCGACAGCTGAGGGATGCCTGGTCCGAGAGAAGCGCACCCACCGGACCACGAGAACCCTGTTCTCACCGGTGTGTGGCACGGAGGGACAAAAGCCCGGGAGACCGCCCCATCCCCACCGTGCCCAGAGGTCCGAATGAACGATCCGTCCAGCGGCAGTGCGGCCGATGCGGCCGATGCCTTCGCCCGGGGACCCCACCCCATCGGCCGTGAGGGGGCCAGGGCCCTCGAGAAGGAAGCCGCCCTTCCCCTCACCGGCTGGCAGCAGGAGGTCGACCAGGCTCATCGCTACGGCCTGGAGGCGGCCGAGAGCATCGTCGATCGGCGCATCTCCACCTTCTCCCGCGGCGAGCTGCCCCACTTCGCGGGCATCAACACCTTCATGAAGGCGCCGTACATCGAGGACGTGAACCGCGTCGGCGAGTTCGACGTGGCGATCGTGGGCGTCCCCCATGACTCGGGCACCACCTACCGCCCCGGCACCCGCTTCGGTCCCCAGGGCATCCGCCGCATCTCCGCCCTCTACACGCCCTACAACTACGAGATGGGGGTCGACCTGCGCGAGCAGATCACCCTCTGCGACGTGGGTGACATCTTCACCATCCCCGCCAACAACGAGAAGAGCTTCGACCAGATCTCCAAGGGGGTCGCCCACGTCTTCGCCAGCGGCGCCTTCCCGATCATCCTGGGCGGCGACCACTCGATCGGCTTCCCCACCGTGCGGGGCGTCTGCCGCCACCTCGGCGACAAAAAGGTGGGCATCATCCACTTCGACCGCCATGTCGACACCCAGGAGAGCGACCTGGACGAGCGCATGCACACCACCCCGTGGTTCCATGCCACCAACATGGCCAACGCCCCGGCCGAGAACCTGGTGCAGCTGGGCATCGGCGGCTGGCAGGTGCCGCGGGAAGGGGTGAAGGTCTGCCGCGAGCGGGGCACCAACGTGCTCACGGTCACCGACATCTGCGACATGGGCCTGGAGGCGGCGGCCAGGTTCGCCATCGAGCGGGCCACCGACGGCACCGACTGCGTCTACATCTCCTTCGACATCGACTGCATCGATGCCGGTTTCGTGCCGGGCACCGGCTGGCCCGAGCCCGGCGGTCTGCTGCCGCGGGAAGCCCTCAAGCTGCTGGAGCTGATCGTGCGCAACGTTCCGGTCTGCGGCCTGGAGGTGGTGGAGGTCTCGCCCCCCTACGACATCAGCGACATGACCTCCCTGATGGCCACCCGGGTCATCTGCGACACCATGGCCCACCTGGTGGTGAGCGGCCAGTTGCCGCGCAGGTCAGCCCCGGCCTGGCTGTCCAGGGAGTGCAACATGCAGGTCGACCGCGCCTGGAGGTAGGGGCGTGCACGAAGTCGACATGACCCGCTGCCTGCTGCTGTCCATGAACGAATGGAAACAGCAGCATGCTCCCCGGCTGCCGGCGGTGGAGCGGGTCCACCTCGAGGTGGGCACCTTCACCTGCGTCGAACCCGACCAGCTGGTGGTCACCTGGGCCGATGCCGTCAAGGGCAGCTGGCTCGACGGCGCCGAGCTGGTGATCGAGTCGGTGCCCCTGGTGGGGCGCTGCATCCGCTGCCAGGCCACCTACAGCCCCGATCCCGCCGACGGCTTCCGCTCCCCCTGCTGCCACCACCCGATGGAGGAGATCGTCAGCGGCCGCGAACTGCGGATCCGCTCCGTCGCCTACGGCTTCGAAACCGCCCCGTCCGCCGCCACCGCATCGCCCACCGCTTCCCGTCCCACCGCAGCCCGCTGATCCGCCATGCACATGCCCCTCGAAGACAGCCTCGGCCTCAACCTGCTGGCGGCCAACCAGCACCGGGCCGAGCACAACCGCGAGCACTTCGATGCCTGGAACCTGCTCTGTCTCAACGTGATGAGCAGCCCGGGCGCCGGCAAGACCTCCCTGCTGGAGCGCAGCCTGGCCGCCCTCGCCGGCCGCTGGGCCATGGCCGTGCTGGAAGGCGACATGACCACCCTGCTGGATGCCGAGCGGCTGGAGGCCGTCGGCATTCCGGTGGTGCCGATCACCACCGGCCGCGCCTGTCATCTGGATGCCGCGATGGTCGGCGGCGGCCTGAAGCTGCTCCGCCAGCGGCTCGACCCCGCCAGCCTCGACATCCTCTGGGTGGAGAACGTGGGCAACCTGGTCTGCCCGGCCGAGTTCGCCATCGGCGAGCACCGCAAGGTGGCGCTGCTGAGCGTCACCGAGGGAGACGACAAGCCCCTCAAGTACCCGGTGATGTTCCGGGAGGCCGATTGCGTCCTGATCACCAAGGTGGACCTGCTGCCCCACCTGCCGGTGGATGTGGAGCGGATCGAGGCCCACATCCGCCAGGTGAACCCCCGCACCGCCGTGTTCCGCCTCTCGGCCACCACCGGAGAGGGTTTCGAGGCCTGGCACGACTGGCTCGGCGTCCAGCGCCGGGCCGTCCAGTCCTCCCCCGCCCTGCTGCACGCCTGATGAGTCACCAGCACCCCGCCGTCGACCCCACCACGGCCCTCCAGGCCGACCTGCGCGCGAAGGGCGTCCGTTACGCCCTGGCGAGCTTCGTCGACCTGCACGGCGTGAGCAAGGCCAAGGCCGTGCCCCTCGAACATCTCGGCCAGATGATGGCTGGCTCCGAACTGTTCACCGGGGCCGCCCTCGACGGCGTTCCCCAGGAGGTGAGCGACGACGAGGTGGCCGCCGTCCCCGATCCCGCCAGCGTCACCGTGCTTCCCTGGCAGAGCGAGGTGGCCTGGTTCGCCAGCGACCTGCATCTGCATGGCCGGCCCTTCGACGCCTGCAGCCGTCACATCCTGGGCCGGGTGCGGCAGGAGGCGGCCGCCATGGGGTTCCGCTTCAACCTCGGCATCGAGACCGAGTTCTTCGTGCTGAAGAAGGCGGCCACCGGCCGCTGGGTCCCGTTCAGTGACCGCGACACCCTCGACAAGCCCGCCTACGACGTGCGCGGCCTGCTCGACAACCTGCCCTGGCTGGATGAGCTGGTGCAGGCGATGAACGGCCTGGGGTGGGGTGTCTACTCCTTCGACCACGAGGACGGCCCCGGCCAGTTCGAGACCGACTTCGACTACGCCGACGTCCTCACCATGGCCGACCGGCTCACCTTCTTCAAGCTGATGGCCAAGGAGATCGCCCATCGGCACGGCCTGCTGGCGACCTTCATGCCCAAGCCCTTCGGGGACCGCACCGGCAGCGGCGCCCACTTCAACATGTCGCTGGCGGATCTTGAGAGCGGGGCGAACCTGTTCGCCACCCCCGAGGCGACCCCGGGGGCGGTGACTCGCCTGGCGGAGCAGTTCATCGCCGGCGTGCTCCGGCACGCACCCGCCATCTGCGCCGTGATCGCCCCGACGGTCAACAGCTACAAGCGGCTGGTGGCCCAGGGGAGCATGTCAGGATTCACCTGGGCGCCTGTATTCGTCTGCTACGGCAACAACAATCGCACCAACATGCTGCGTATCCCCTCTCCGGGCGGCCGGGTGGAATGCCGGGCAGCCGACATCTCCTGCAACCCCTATCTCGGCGGCGCCCTGATGCTGGCCGCCGGCCTCGAAGGGATCCGTGAAGAACTGGATCCGGGCGCTCCCAATCTGGTCAATGCCTACACACTCAGCGCGGCGGAACGTGCCGAACTGGGCCTGAACATGCTGCCCCGAACGCTCGGAGAGGCGGTCGAGGCCTTCGCGGCGGATCCACTTGCGAAAAGCGTATTCGGTGATGCCATGTTCCAGGCCTTTATCTCCTACAAACGTGAAGAGTGGGAGTCCTACCATTCTGCGGTTTCCGAATGGGAACGGCAGAGGTATCTGGAGTTCTTCTGACCCTCTCCACTGGGGCTCCCCCACCGATCAACCAACGGAGGCAATCCCAGAAACCATCGGGTGATTCGCCAACACCAGAGTCCCCCATCTGGGCAGCCGCCAACCCTTCCCCCGATTCCCCTTTCCCAGTGTTCCCGATGTTGAATGCCACCATTTTCCGCCGTCACCGCCGGGCCATCGCCTTCGCCCTGATGGCCGCCCTCGGTGGAGGATTGCTGGCCGGTTGTCAGCAGCCCGCGAGCCAGGAAGCACCCGTCAAGATCGGCTACAGCGCCTGGCCGGGCTGGTTCCCCTGGAAGGTGACCGAGGTCAAGGGGCTGTTCGAGAAGCAGGGGGTGGCGGCCTCGATGCAGTGGTTCGACGGCTATCTGGATTCGATCAACGCCCTCAACGCCGGCCAGCTGGATTGCAACAGCCAGACCCTCAATGACACCATCAGTTCGGTGGCCGGTGGGGCCGATCTCCAGGTGGTGCTGCAGAACGACTTCTCCACGGGAAATGACCAGATCATCGCCGCGGCGGAGATCAAGTCGATCCCCGAACTGAAGGGCAAGAAGGTCGCCGCCGAGGAAGGCACCGTCGACCACTTCCTGCTGCTCAAGGTGCTCAGGGAGGCCGGTCTCACCGCCAAGGACATCACCTTCGTTCCCCTCGAAACCGGTGCCGCCGCCGCCGCCTTCGCCGCCGGCAAGGTTGATGCGGCGGGCGTCTATGCCCCCTTCACTACCCAGGCCCTGAAGCGGCCGGGCAGCCGGGCCCTGGCCACCTCCAAGGATCACCCCGGGGCGATCAGCGACCTGCTCGTCTGTCGCACGGAGTTCGTCGCCAAGAATCCTGAGAAGGTCCAGAAGATCGTCAACGCCTGGTTCGCCACACTCAGCACCATCAAGGACGACCCTGCCGGCACTCTGCCGATCCTGGTGGAGCGTGCCGGTGTCAGCGAAGCCGAGTTCAAGGAGTACAACGCCGGCACCACCATCATGACCCTCGAGGAAAACCGCGCCAACTTCAAACCGGGTACCACGATGCTTTCGCTGCCCTACGCCGCCGAGCAGATCAGCGCCTTCCTGGTGGAGACGGGCCTGGCCAAGACCACACCTGACCTCTCCAAGCTCTTCAACGCCCAGTTCGTCGACAACGCCCGCTGAGCGCCATGGCCCGTTCTCCCGCCCTGAGCCGCTTCGTCCGGCACCCCTGGGTCCTGGGTGTGCTCGGCATCCTCTCCGTCTTCCTGGTGTGGTCGCTGGTGACCGCCAGCGGCATGGTCGACAAGCTCTTCCTGCCGGGCCCCGGTGCCGTGTGGCTGGCGGGCAGCGACCAGTTCCAGCGCGGCATCCTGGTCGCGGATGCGGTGGCCAGCATCAAGAGGGTCTTCATCGGATTCGTGATCTCGGCAGGCCTGGCCCTGCCGATCGGCATCGCCATGGGCACGAACCGCACCATCTGCCACTTTCTTGAGCCCCTGATGGCGCTGATCCGCTACATGCCGGCACCGGCCTTCATTCCCTTGCTGATCATCTATTTCGGCCTCGAGGAGCTGCCGAAGGTCATGCTCATTTTCATCGGCACCTTCTTCTTCAACAGCCTGATGATCATGGACGCTGTGAAGTTCGTTCCCTCCGAACTGGTGGAAACGGCCCTCACCCTCGGGGGCCGGGGCCTGCCGATTCTCACCCGCGTGGTGGCCCCCTACATCGCCCCCCAGGTGCTCGACACTTACCGCATCAACATGGCGTCGGCCTGGAACCTGGTGATCGTCGCCGAACTGGTGGCCGCCAACGAGGGCCTGGGCAAACGCATCAGCCTGGCCCAGCGATTCCTGCGCACCGATGAGATCTTCGTCGGCCTGATCGTGATCGGTCTGATCGGCCTTGCCATCGATCTCGGATTCCGCTTTCTGATGCGACGGGCCTGCTCCTGGGCCAATTGAACCCCATGCACCTCAAGGTCTCCCAGGTTTCCAAGAGCTTCGGCGAGGGGCGGGAGCGCAAGCTCGTTCTCGAGAACATCAGCTTCGAACTGGTCTCGGGTCAGTTCATGGCCCTGGTCGGCAGTTCCGGGTCCGGCAAGTCCACCGTGATGCGCCTGATCGCCGGTCTGGAGCGGCCGAGTGAGGGCAGCATCCACCTCGATGGCGTGCCGGTCCGCCGTCCCGGTTCCGACCGCGGCATGGTGTTCCAGAAATACAGCCTCTACCCCTGGCTCACGGCGGCCCAGAACGTCGCCTTCGGCCTGTCCCTCCAGGGGCGGGACAGGGCGGAGATCCGCGAGCGGACCGCCTACTTCCTCGATGTGGTGGGGCTGGCGGACGCGGCCCGGCTGCTGCCGCGGGAACTCTCGGGGGGCATGCAGCAGCGGGTGGCCATCGCGCGGGCCCTGGCCACCGAACCGAAGGTGCTGCTGCTGGACGAACCCTTCGGCGCCCTGGATCTGCAGATCCGTGAATCGATGCAGGAATTCCTCCACGACCTCTGGAAGAGCACCGGACTCACGGCCCTGCTGATCACCCACGACATCGAGGAGGCGCTGCTGCTCGCCGGCACCGTCCACATCATGGCGCCGCGGCCCGGCAGGATCGTCCACACCGTCGACGTCCAGCTGGACCGCTCCGACCTGCGCCACCTGCGCGTCTCCCAGCCGTTCCTGGAACTGCGCGAGGAGCTCGCCGGTCGCCTTCGCAGCCTGGATGGTTCCCTGCTCTGACGCCGCTGCCATGGACACCGCCACCAGAGCCACCTTCCTGCCGACGGATCTCTACGGATCCCCGTCCGTCGCTGCCCTCGAGCGCGAGCACTACGCCAGCCGCTTCTGGCACCCCGTCGCCGCCGCCGCCGATCTGCCACCGGG
>CAZBMT010000039.1:0-11385 GCA_964492645.1 uncultured Cyanobium sp.
CAGTCGGTGGGCTTGACGTCGGAGAACTGGTTGATGCTGGTGACCTGCTCCTCGGCGGCGTACTTGTTGACGCCGTCGATGTTGATCTCAGCCGCCTGGACCGCCACAGGGGCGAGCAGTCCGAGGGCTGCAGGGGCAACCAGCAGTTGCTGGAAGAGTTTCATGGGTTCCTCACACGGAGATGGCGCGATGCGCCTTACGCACGATCAGCCAGCCAGACCCGGTCATCCACTCCCCATGTGCCAGAAAGCACAACGTCCGGTACGCGGGGGTGCTGCCAGAGTGCCGCCCATGAAGGCCCTGTGGGCATCGCTGCCCTTCCTGCCCCTGTTGCTGACGGCGGCGCCGCGCAGCTTCCTGGCCCACGACGAGGGCTACTACGCCCTGCAGGCCCGCTGGATCGCCCAGAGCGGCCAGTGGCTGGGTCCCCCCTGGTGGGACCAGGTGGTCTTCGATCGCAGCATCGGCCTGCCCTGGCTGATCGCCGCCGCCGGCCGGCTGCCGGGGGTGGGACCCTGGTCGGCCCACCTGCCGTCCCTGGTCGCCGCCGTGGCCTGCCTGCTGCTCACGGCCGACCTGGCCCGGCGCCTGCTGGGCGGGGCCGGAGCCGGCTGGCTCGCCGCCGCCGTGCTGGCCCTCACCCCCCTCTGGCTCGACTACGCCCACATGGCCAGCCAGGACATGCCGCTTCTGGCCCTGGAGCTGCTGGGGGTCCTGGCCCTGCTGCGGGCCGACGAGGCCGAACAATGGACCTGGCCGTTCCTGGCCGGCGCCTGGATCGGCCCGGCCTTTCTGATCAAGGGCTTCATGGTGGTGCTGCCGGTGCTGGCCCTGCTGCCCTTCGTGCTGCTGGAACGCCGCGCCCTGCTGCGGCGGCCCGCCTTCTGGCTCGGCCTCGCCGTGGGCTGGCTGCCGGTGGCGCTCTGGCTGGGGCTGAGCCTTCAGGTGCTGGGCCTGCCAGTGGTGGCGGGCCTGTGGCAGAAGCTGCTCTACCTCTCCGAAAGTGACGTCTACAGCGCCGGGCCGCTCTACTACCTGTGGAACCTGCCGGCCAACACCTTCCCCTGGAGCCTGGTCGCCCTGGCGGGCTGGTGGGGCTGGCTGGCCGGGCCGCTGGAGCGGCCCCGGCGCCTGCTGCTTCTCCTCTACCCATTGCTGCTGCTGCTGCTGCTGAGCGCCTTCCGCACCAAGACCCCTTACTACGGCCTGCAGCTCACCCCCTTCATCGCCCTGGCGGCCACGGCCGGTCTGCGCTCCTGGACCACCGGCGCCGGCCGCTGGTCCCGTGGCGCGACCCTCGGCGCCGGGGGCCTGGGGCTCGTCCTGGTGCTGGCGGCGCTGGCAGTGCTCTGGCCCGGGGCGCCGGCCGGCCGCCTCCTGGCCGCTGGGGTGGCTGGGCTGGCCCCGCCACCCCTGCTGTTCGCACTGGCGGCGGGGGGTCTGGGGCTGGCCTGGTCCCTGGTGCCCTGGTGCCGCCACGGCTCGCGCCGCCTGGGGGCCCTGCTGATCGGCCCCTGGCTGGCCCTGGCCCTGCTGGTGCAGGCCGGCCTGTTCACCGATCGAAGCCCCCGGCAACGGCAGGCCCTGGAGCGCCCTGAGGCCACGGCGGTCCTGGCGGCCGGGCCGATCGCGGCCGTGGCCGGCGCCCCCCTCAGCGGCCAGGAGCATGCCGGGCTGATCCTGGCGGCCCTGGCCAGCCCCCGGCTCACGCCACGCATCGGCCCGGCGGAGCGGGTACCCCCTGGGGAGCGGGTGTGGATCCGCCGCGGGGAGCTGCCGGCCGGATGGCCAGTGCGGCTGCAGGCCCCGGAACTGGAGCCCTGGGTGCTGGCCCAGGCGCCGGTGGCGAGCCGATGAGACGGACATGGGGCCGGGACGGCTGGATCCTGCTGGGGCTGTGGCTGGCCGGGGTGCTCCTCGATGTCCTCTGGCTGCAGCGCCACGCCCAGCCGCCGGCCTGGGACCAGGGGGAACACCTGAGCCGGGCTCTGGGGGTCTGGCAGGTGCTCACGGAGGCGTCGCCCCTTGATCCGCACTGGTGGCAGCGGCTCTGGGCCGAGACCCCCACCTACCGGGGGCCGTTCACCTACCTGGTGACGGCACCGGTGTTCAGCCTGCTGGGGCCCGGCTATGGAAGCGCGATCCTGTCCAACAGCCTCTTCCAGGCCCTGCTGCTGGGCAGCCTCCATGGCCTGGGGCGCCTGGCCCATGGGCGGGCGGCGGGCCTCTGGGCCGCCTTCCTCTGCGCCGTCTCGCCGGCCCTGCTGAACCAGCGCAGCGATTACCTGATCGATTTCAGCCTGACGGCCGTGCTCACGGCCACCTGGTGGCTGCTGAGCGTGCGGGTGCTGGGCCGTCCCCGGCACCCGTGGCTGTGGAGCCTGGCCGGCGGCCTGGGGCTCGGGGCGGTCGTCCTGACGCGCCCCACCGGCCTGGTGATGCTCTGGCTGCCCCTGCTGGGTCTGGCCTGGCGGGCCCTCGCCCCCCTGCTCCAAAGGGGCCGGCGGGACCCCCGGACCCGCTTCGGAAGGCTGGCCGAGGCGCTGCTGGCGGCGGCGGCGGCGACGGCCGTGGCCTGGCCCTGGTGGAGCCAGAACTGGCTGACGATCCTCTCCACGGTGAACAAGGCCCGCCAGTGGGGCGTGCTTTACCAGGACGGTCTGGAGGCGACCACCCTGGCGGGCTGGCTGTTCTACCCCCGCCTGCTGCCCACCATGGCCGGGGCGGCGCTGGTGGCGCTGGTGGTGGCGGGTGGGGCGCTGAGCCACTGGCGAAACCCCGGCGGCCCCGCCGGCCCCGTGCCCTGGCGGCGGCTCGCCTGGTGGCTGAGCTTTCCCCTCGGTGCCCTGCTGCTGGCCACCCTGATGAGCACCAAGGACTTCCGCTTCGTGCTTCCCCTGGTCCCCCAGCTGTGCCTCGGGCTGGGGATCGTGCTGGCCTCGGCCGCCGGCCGCTGGACCCCCCTCTGGAGGCTGGCGGTGGTGGTGATCGGGATCTGGGGGGCCCTGGCGAGCCAGTTCGCTCTCGCGGCCAATCCCACGGCCTTTCCGCCACGGCCGCCGGTGGGCGGCCCCCCCTGGCCCCTGGAGGCGATCGTGGCCACGATCCGCCAGCGCAGCCCTCACCAGCTCTCCACCCTGGCGGTGCTGCCCGACAGCCAGGGGCTGAACGCCTTCAACCTCGACGCCGAAGGGCGCCGACAGGACTTCCGCGTCGCCGCCCGCCAGACCGTGGCGCCCGTCGATCAGCTCGACGGCGACCTGGCCGGGTTCGACTGGTTCCTGCTCAAGGGGGGCGACCAGGGGGTGATGAGCGACGAGCGCCAGGCCGCCCTCGATGCCCTGGTGCGGCAGTCACCGGCCTTCCGGATCGCGGGCCGCTGGCCGCTGGCCGACGGCAGCAGCGCCGAGCTGTTCGGGCGGCGGGCCCTGGGCCTGGAGGTGGACCCGGTGGCCTGCGGGCCGGGGCCTGGCCTGGCGCTGAACCTGGCCGTCGAGCCGCCGCCGCCCCTGCGGCCGGGCAGCGGGGCGGTGCTGGTGAGCCGGCTGCGGGGGCCGGCGGCCGAGCTGCGGGAGGGTCTGCTGCTGCTCGACTGGCTGCCGCAGCCGCCCGACCCCTCCGGCAAGGCCGCCACCGGGGCTGCCCCCGCCTGGCGCCATGACCGGGGCATCGGCCAGGGCATGGTGCGCGCCGCCCCCGGCGGTTGCCTGGAGGTGCGGGAACGGCTGTCCCTGGTGGTGCCGGCCGGGCTGCCCGACGGCTCCTACCGGCTCAGGGCCCGGGCCCTCGACCGCCAGGGCCGGCCGCTGGCCCTGCGCAGCGCCCCGCTGACGCTGACGGTGGCCGGCGGCGTCGAGAGCCCGGCCGCCCAGGCCTTGGACGCGGTGGCGCCCCCCAGCCGCATCGACCAGCTCGTGGCACTCGGCAGGCTTTTGCGCCGCGGCGATCTCGACCGGCTGTTCCGGCAGGTGGGGCAGATCAACCAGCGGGACCCCCAGCAGATCTATCTCTCCCAGGGGGAGCGGCTGCTGCGGGCCAGGCTGCAGGAGACTGGTTCCGCCCCCGGGGAAGCCGGTCTGGAGGACCTCTATGGTCTGGCCCTGGCCCAGGCGCTGCAGCGGCACGCCGATGGGGCCGCAGGCACGCTGCAGCGCATCGTGTCCCTCGAACCCACCAATCCCCATGCCCTGATGGCCCTCGGCTTCGTGCAGCTCTACCGCTTCCACCCCGGCCAGGCCCAGGTGGCCCTCGATGCCGCCGCCCGCCTCGACCCCGGCAACAGCACTCTGCGAACGCTGCGGGCCGTGGCCCGCGGCCTGCGGCTCGACCTGGCGGGCAGCCTGGCCCTGCTGCGATGAACGGCACGCTCCAGCCGGAGGGACTGCGGCGGTTCCACCGCCGCAACCGCGCCTATTACGACGACCTGAACCGCCTGCACCAGCTGCTGGTCGCCCCGGGCCTGCGGGTGCTCGAGATCGGCTGCGGCCTGGGGGATCTGCTGGCGGCCACGAAGCCGGGCCACGGGGTGGGCATCGAGCGCGACCCCGCCATCGCCGCCGCCGCCCGGGCGGCCCACCCCAACCTGCGGATCGTCTGCGCCGAGGCGGCGACCATCGACCCGCAGACGATTGGGGAGAGCGACCCCTTCGACGTGATCCTGCTGGCCAACACCCTCAACACCCTGGAGGACGTGCAGGGGGTGCTGGAGCGGCTGGCGGTGTTCTGCCATGACCGCACCCGGCTGGTGGTGAGTTTCCATAACTGGCTGTGGCAGCCCCTGCTCAAGGCCGCCGAAGGCGTGGGCCTGCGTCAGCCCCAGCCACCCGAGAGCTGGCTCACCCCCAGGGACGTCCAGAACCTGCTCGATCTGGCTGGCTGGGAGGTGCTGAAGCAGGGCCATCGCTGCCTGCTGCCCCGCCGCGTCCCCCTGCTCGCCCCCCTGGCCAACCGCTGGCTGAGCCAGCTGCCGCTGCTGGAACAGTTCGGGCTCACCCACTGGCTGGTGGCCCGGCCCGCCACCCCGGCCCAGCGGCGCCCCAGCGTCAGCGTGGTGATCCCGGCCCGCAACGAGGCCGGCAACATCGCCGCCGCCATCGAGCGCATGCCCCTGCTGGGGTCGGCCACCGAGGTGCTGTTCGTGGAGGGGCACTCCGCCGATGCCACCTGGGCGGAGATCGAGCGGGTCTGCGGGTCCTACCGCGGCCCGCTGCGGCTGCGGGCCCTGCGCCAGAGTGGCCGCGGCAAGGCCGATGCCGTCTGGCTGGGCTTCGATCAGGCCGAGGGGGAGGTGCTGATGATCCTCGACGCCGACCTCACCGTGCGCCCCGAGGATCTGCCCCGTTTTTACAAGGCCCTGGCCGAGGGCCGGGGGGAGTTCGTCAACGGCTGCCGGCTGGTGTACCCCCGCAGCAGCGCCGCCATGCCACCGCTGAACACGGCCGCCAACCGCTTCTTCGCCGCGGCCTTCTCCTGGCTGCTGCGCCAGCGGCTCAAGGACACCCTGTGCGGCACCAAGGTGATCTGGAAGGCCGACTACGAGCGGCTCAAGGCCGGGCGGTCCTATTTCGGCGACTTCGACCCCTTCGGTGATTTCGACCTGCTCTTCGGCGCGGCCAAGCTCAACCTCAAGATCGTGGAGGTGCCGGTGCGGTACCAGGAGCGCAGCTACGGCAGCTCGAACATCGCCCATGTGAAGGAAGGGCTGATCCTGGCGAGGATGTGCCTGTATGCGGCCCAGAAGCTGCGCTTCACCCCATGACCGTCTGGCTGTCCGTCCCGCCGCCGCCCCTCCAGCGGCGACGCCGCCGATGAGGAAGCGCTGGTTCCTGGGGCTGGTGGCAACCCTGGTGATCTATCTGGGGCTCAGCCTCTGGTTCGGCTTTGCCAACGTGATGCGTTCCCTGGGGGCACTGCCCTGGTGGTGCTGGGTGCTGGTGCCGGCCCTGGTGGCCGTGGGCTATCTGCTGCTGTTCCAGCGCTGGCAGTTCTATCTCCGGCAGCTGGGGCAACCCCTGGCCTGGCGGCCCAGCAGCCGGATCTACGTCGCCGGTCTGGCGCTTGTCGCCGCCCCCGGCCGCAGCGGCGAGGCCCTGCGGGGCCTGTGGCTGCAGCGCCGCCATGGCATTCCGATGCAGGTGGGCGTGGGGGTGACCCTGGGGGAGCGGGTGACCGACCTGGCCGGAGCCCTGCTGGTGCTGGCCTGGGGGCTCGGGGGGCGGATCCTTCCGGCCCTGGTGGCGGGCGGCGGCACCCTGGCCATCGGGGCCTGGCTGCTCACTCACCCGGCGGCCCTGCGGCGCCTGGAGGCCTTCCTCGACCGGCTCCCAGCCCACCGGCGCTGGCACGGGCTGACCCGGCTGCTGCGGGAGGCGCTCGGGGCGGTGGGCAGGCTGCGGCGGCTGCTGCGGCCCTGGCCCCTGCTGGTGGGCACCGCCCTGGCGGCGATGGTGTGGCTGATCGAGGCGTCGGCGCTGATGGGCCTGCTGCAGCTGCAGGGGGACCCCCTGGCCCTGACCCAGGCCGCGGTGATCCGCACGGCGATGGCCCTGGGCGGGGTCCTCTCCTTCCTGCCGGCCGGGGTCGGCACCGCGGAGGCCACGGCCATCGGCCTGGCGGTGGCCTTCGGCGTCGAGCGGCCGGCGGCGCTGGCGGTCACCCTGGTGCTGCGGGTGTGCACCGTGCTGCTGCCCACCGCGGTGGGCCTGGTGGTGCTGGGCCGCCAGCGGGACGGTGAGGGGGCGATGCCGGCGTGAGCGACACCCCCCTGTCACCTGGCGCCGGCTACCGGGCCGAGATCGACGGTCTGCGGGCCCTGGCCGTGGTGGGCGTGATCCTCAACCACATCGACGACAGGCTGCTGCCCAGCGGCTACCTGGGGGTGGACATCTTCTTCGTGATCTCCGGCTTCGTGATCACGGCCTCCCTGACGCGCCGTCCTGCCCGCTCCCTTGGCGATCTGCTGCTCGGCTTCTACAGCAGGCGCCTCAAACGGCTGGTGCCGGCCCTGCTGGTCTTCGTGGTGCTGGTTGGGATCCTGGCCTGCCTGGTGATCCCCCGGCCCCATACGGCCCTGCGCACGGGGATCAGCGCCCTGTTCGGCTTCTCCAACGTCTACCTGCACGGGCAGGCCACCGACTACTTCGGCACCGCCACCAAACTCAACCCCTTCACCCACACCTGGTCGCTGGGGGTGGAGGAGCAGGTCTACCTGCTGCTGCCGCCGGTGGCCTGGCTGACGGGCTTCGCCCGCCCCGGAGCCGGGGGCCACAGGGCCCTGTTCGGGGTGATGGGGGTGGCCTCGCTGGCCTCCGTGATCGCCTTCGTGCAGCTCTATCCCGCCCAGCAGGCCGCCGCCTACTTCCTGATGCCGCCGCGGCTCTGGGAGATGGGGGCGGGCTGCCTGCTGTTCTGCCTCGGCGGCGTCTGGCCGGCCGCCGCCAGGGGCCTGGGCCGCCTCCCGCCGCTGGCGGCGGCCGTGGGCCTGGTGGGGGTGATGCTGTTGCCGCTGGACTGGGCGGTGCCGGCCACGGTGGCCGCCGTGGTCCTGACCACGCTGCTGATCGCCAGCCTGCGGCAGGGGACCGCCGCCTACCGGTTGTTCAGCCTGCCGGCGCTGGTGCGGGTGGGGCTGATCTCCTATTCCCTCTACCTCTGGCACTGGGGGGTGCTGTCCCTGAGCCGCTGGACGATCGGGCTGCACTGGTGGTCGCTGCCGTTCCAGATCGGCCTGATGGTGCTCCTGTCGCTGGCCTCCTACCGCTGGGTCGAGAAGCCCCTGAGGCAGGCCAGCTGGGCCCCGCGGCGGGACCGGACGATCGCCCTCGGGGTGGGCGGCCTGGCCGCCGGGGCGGGGCTGCTGATCGCTGTCGACAACCTGCCGCCGTTCAGCCTGTACGCCGGCCGCAACCCGATCCCCGCCGGCATGGGGGTGGAATCGCTCGTCGATCCCTACCGGGTGGCGGGTGCCGCCGGAACCTGGCAGGGCTCCCCCTGCGTCCTGGCCAACGACGGCGAAGCGGCGAAGACCATCGCCATCGAGGCCTGCACCCTCGGGGACTTCGCTACGGCCCGCCGCCGGGTGCTGGTGGTGGGCAATTCCTTCTCGGCCTCGTTCGCGGGCGCCTTTGACGCGCTGGTGGCCGACGATGGCTACGCGGTGACGATCACCTCGGCCTGGGCCGCCTCCCCGGTGGGCAACTTCGCCGCCCTCGGTGGCAGCGGCCCCTTCGCCGCCACCAACCGCGCCTACTGGAACCGGGTGGTGCCGGAGCTGGTGGCGCAGCTGCGCCCGGGCGACTGGGTGTTCCTGGTCAACGACATGGTGATGTTCTCCCCCCCCAGCCAGGGGCCGGGCAGCCGGCTGATCCTGCAGACCCTGCGGGTGGGCCTCACCGAGTTCTCCGCCAGCCTGGCGCAGCGCGGCGTGCGCCTGGCGGTGCTCAACGGCCTTCCCTTCGCCCGGGAGGCGAACTGCCACCCCGCCAGTGCCGTGCCCCAGTGGTTCTCCCCCTTCGGCGGCCCCTGCCTGATGCCGGGCCGGGCGGAATCCCTGCGGCGACGCCAGCCCCTCGACGACCTGCTGGGCGACCTGCAGAACCGGGGCAAGCTGCAGGTGGTCGACCTGTTCGACCTGTTCTGCCCCGAGGGGGACTGCACCTATCGGGCTCGGGGTGGGCAGATCCTCTACCGGGACGAGCATTCCCATCCCTCGACAGAGGCGGTGCGGTTGGCCGCGCCGCTGATCCGGGACGTGCTCCTGTCTCCGGCACCGGCGGCTGGGGGCTCCTGAGCCCGTGCCCTGATGAACGATGCCCCCGGGTCCGTGGGTTCCAGGGGGACCTGGGCCACGGGCTCGGGGGCTCTCGCCGGGTCCGCTCTGGCGCGGAACCGATGGATCAGGATTCAGCGGCCGTGATCAGCCGGCATTCTCCGCGATCTGCAGACCCTGGATGGGACAACTTGGGGACATGGACACCTCCTCCTGTGGGTTGAAGGCCAGCCGGCGACGCCTGCGGGACGGGATGGATGCAGTTCGCAGGAAGGTTCCAGGAACAGCAGCCAAGGGCCATCACCACGCCACTGCTGGCAGTACCGCTCAATCCTAACGAGCTTTCTGGCCCGAACGCCCGCAGGAGCCGCGAACCGGTGCCCCACGGACTGGCCTGACCAACGCCGCAGAGAGCCCAATCAGAAAACGTTGGTAACCTCCGCTGATGCCGTGGATCAGCACCATCGGCCTGACTTGCCCCTCGGTGGGCTTCCGATTCCGTAAGGATCACCACTTGATTTTGCTTCGATGGCACAAACATCAGTGATGTCCATGATCGATCAGCTGGCTCTCGTCGTTGTTTTCTTTCTCTTCAGCTGTGGACTCCTCACGGCAACCAGGCTGATGGAATGCTGCGAATGAGGGCAGCGACGGCCTTGATCTGCTGGCAAGCATCATCGCCTTCAGCGTGGCATGCAACATTCTGATGATCCTCCCGGGACTCCTTGAGCTTCTGTTCGGGGGGCAAGGACAGCCAATTCTTCTATTGCACCGATTCTGCAGCAGCCTCACCACGGTTGCCGCGCTGCTGGTGGCGCTCCTAGGGCTCCTGGCTGTGTTGAAGACAAGACGCAGTCATCAGCCTGAAGCTTCCGGGCTCCAGCCCGCTCGAATGATGTCACGGCTCGGAGGCATGCCCAGCGCTGGCCTCTGGACAGATGCGATCCTACCGATCGACGATGTAGCCCTGCGTGTGCTGGCCTTCGTTCCAACACTCTATATCATCTCCGCCCCCTATCTGGGGCTTCAATACGATACCGGCCTCTATCACTTACCGTCCGTTCTTCACTTCCAAGCCTTCGGTCCAGAGGTGGGTCTGGCGAATTTTCATTTCAGCTTTGGATTTTTCAACCTGCAGCAGTTTCCCCAGGTATCGCTACAGAACCTGAGCCGTTCAAGATTTGTCCTATCGCCATCGCTCAATCTCATCTTTCTTGAGGTCTTCATCCTGACAGTTGTCTCCAGTCTGGCGAGGCAGAATCGGCAAACAAGGCCAGCTTCCAGCCAGCTCACCACCAGAGTTCTGATGTTTCTTGCCACAGGCCTCATCTTCGGCATGGAGTCACTCAACTCACTGGTTTCATTCGATGCCGATTTTGCCGTTTTCATGACCACCCTGACCTTGATCTTCAGCCTCTACTTCCCACATCCTGCTCAGCAGCACGATCAGGCTCTGGCACTCAGTCTGTTCCTGCCACTTCTCAAGCTTTCGGGCCTCTTGGGTCTTGTAATGATTCTCCTGCACGAACTGCTGTTGAAGCAGACATCCGCCCAGGCCATCAGGCTGTCTAGCATCGTCAAGGACATGCGCCTGTGGGCGGAAGCCATCAGAAGGAGGAAAAACCTGGTCGGGGCCATCCTGCTGGCCTACTTGGGCATGATGGCGACGAACCTCATCACCTCTGGATATCTTCTCTTCCCCATCCCTATCACGGGCCCCTTGGGAAGTCACGCCGTGCCGAAGGCTTCAACCCACTACATCAGAAGCGCACTGGTCACTAATTATGCCCGCTTCAATGACAACGGGTTGGCTTCGACCAGGATCTATCCGAAGCATCTTTCGCATTCTGATTGGCTTCCAGACTTCCTTTCCACCAGCAGGGGACAGCTGATGGCAATCTGGGTGATTTTTGCTCTGGCGCTGTTCCTTGTGATCGCAGGTATCGTGATTGTGGGCCAGCAGCGGAGGGATCAGGAACGTAGGCTGCTCTGCTTCAGCTTCTGCCTGGTCGTGGTGGTGATGCTGGCCCTGTTCGTATTGCCTCCCAACCCACGCTTCTTTCCGTGGATAGGATCCCTGCTCGGCTTTGAGATTGCTGAACTATTCATTTTCTATCCCATCATCACCGTTGCGGCAGCGATACTGACGATGACCCTCATGGGCTTGCGTCTACAACGCTCACTGCTCAAAGCGACCGGCCCGGAACCGTACACCATCCGTTCGCTCTCCAGGGATCAGCTGCATGGATGGCGCTCAAGAGCCGAACCTATAGATGCACAATCGAGGATACCGGTCCGATCTCCCCAAAGGGACAAGTGCTGGTCCATCCAACCGCCCTGTACCCCCTACATTCCCTCCGCTGAAGGCAAGAGCAAACGATCATCAATCGACTGAATCTCAGGACCCAGGCATCACAAGCTGTTTAGCAGGCAAAGATGAAGTTGCGAGTAACTGCCCGTTGCTCCGATTGAGTTGGGACAAAAAAAGTGCCCCTGACGGGGCACTGGAGAAAGAGCTATGAAAAGAATCAACCGGAAAAGACGGATTCAGAGCGCATTGCCGCGGGGCAGAACCTCTTCAGGGAAGATGAAGTTTTCGTGCGGCTGGTCGGCCGGGG
>CAZBMT010000040.1:0-11349 GCA_964492645.1 uncultured Cyanobium sp.
ACCGAACAGGGGGCTGTGCTGGTCAACCCGGTGCATCACGGTCCACATCAGCTGGAAGCTGATCGACTGGTCACGCACCAGCGGCAGGGGCACGAGGCGACGCATCCGACGGCCGCCGCATTCCTCGTTCATGGCCAGCGAGGCCCGGATCCGCCCATCCACCAGGCTGTTCTGGCGGACGTTGGCCACACGGAAGGTGAGGGTGGGGTGCCCTTGCCAGGGTCGGTGCGTTGCATCCACAAGGCTGACCAGGATCTGGCCAGCAAGCTGATTGCTCAGCTCGGCGACCTCAAGACAACGTCAACAGCTGTCCGTGGCCTTCTTGCCGGATCCGGCAAGACAAAACCGGGCATCGCTCCCACCGATCTGAGCGACTGGACGTCTTCCCGCTCCGTCCCCCCAGGGCACTGGGGAACAGTGGGTCGCCCTAAGGGAACCCGCTGCCAGGCGGCAGCGGGCGTCCGATGACCGATGCGGCCCCCCCAAGGGGTTCCGGCCGATGGATCAGCCGTGGCACTTGCAGCCGCAGCCGGCATGGCAGGGCTCACCGTTGGGGTGGCCCTTGGCGCAGGCGTCGCTGCAGAACAGCAGACCGCCGCTGCGGTAGGCGCTCGCCTCGCTCACGGTGCAGTGGCAGCCCGAGCAGGCGCACTGCAGCGTGGTGTGTTTCTCGAGAGTGGTGGGCATGGCCGCTCCTGGCTGAGGGCTGAACCTCCATTCTGGACCCGCAGGTGCCTGGGCTCCGCTGCCCCCGCACGCCCCTGCCACGGTGCCGATCGGCTGATGCAGGCGCGGATCCTGCCGGGAGCGTCGATCCACAGTGAGAGGCCTGGCTCTCGCGCCATCAGGGCGTGTCGGCCCTGAACAGCAGCAAGGTGCGGCCCCGCCCGTCCTGGAGCAACAGGCTGGTTCGGTCGAGGCTCCAGCGGCGGACCCTGGCCAGGGCCTCCCCGTAGCGGCGCTCGAAGGCCATCACGGCAGGGGCGCAGGCCATCTGGGTGCCAGCCAGCCTGGAGAAGCGGAGCTGGTCGCCGGCGAGCCGGAAGCCCCCCATCAGCCGGTTGCAGCCGCCGCTGCCGCTGACCTGATCCCGATCGGTGGCCAACAGGAGCTCCGCCGGCCGGCCGGGAGGTTCGCTGAGGGTGGGCCCGACGCCGTCCTGCAGCGCCTGGAGTCGCCAGAGGGTGCCGCGCAGGGCGGGCAAGGCCAGGGGGCGACGGGCGGGGACCGGCGGCACGCTCGCCTGGGGACAGCCCTTGCCGGGGTGCGTCCCCACGAACCGCTCCACCACCAGGGTGCGCTCGGGGGGGCGGCCCGCCTCCGCCGAGGGGCGGCTGGTGATCAGCCCCTCCAGGTTCACCAGCAGCGGCTGGCCGGCGGCACCGGGCGGCAGGGCCTGCAGATACGCCTGCTCCAGGCGGCGGAAGTCGCCCTCCATCGCCACCGGCAGGCGGGTGCCTGTGGCGCAGAGCCGCAGGCTGGCGGCATCGGCCAGATAGCGGAACATCCCCTGCAGGTGAAGCCGTGGCTCGATCGGCTCGTAGTTCGCCAGGCGCCTGAGCCGGTCGGGCTGGCGGGAGCGGATCGGCTCGCCGGGGAGATCGAGCTTCTGCAGGGCGGCCCCGCCATCGAGCGGCCGCAGGAAAAGCGGCGCCTCCCGACCCCCCTGCAGCTCCAGGCGTCCGCCGCCGGGCTCCAGCCGCCAGCGGCCGATGGCATCGAAGCGATTCGGGGCCGGGCGCTCCAGGAGGGTGCGGCGCAGCTGGAAGCTGCCGTCGGTGGCCAGATCCACCTGCCAGCGTGTGGTGCCATCGGCAGCGGGCAGATCACCGCGCCAGCTGGCCGGCAAGCGGCCGAGGAGGAACCGGGCCGGCTGCGGGCCTCCCGTTCCCACCTGCACCAGCTGAAGCACCAGGGGCTGACTGGGGCCGCCGGTCAGCACCGGCGTGACGGTGTCGGTGGTGAACAGCAGCCGATCGCCGCTGCGCACCGTGGCCCGCACCGCGTAACGGCCAGCGGGGGTGAGGGCCCCGTCGGGGTAGGGGATGGTGAAACGGAAGGGAGGCTGGCCCGCCGGCTGCAGGCGCGCTCGCCCCAGCTCGCGGGCCGGGGCATCGGCGACGGCGGCATCGATCAGCACCGCCTCGAACACCGCATCGGCAGGCAGGGCGATGCGCTCGCGGTAGCTGGCGGTGCCGCTGAGGCTCCCGGCCCGGCCCGCCAGCGGCAGCGCCAGGACCGCCAGCAGGATGGGCATGCAGGTGGTGGGGATGCCGATCCGATGGCCCAAGACGGGTGCGTCGTCAGGTGGATTCAAGCTGCAGCAAGCCGGCGGCCACGGCAAGCGGGGGGTGTCCGGGCGTAGGGCCGGCACGGGCGGTCCCGATGGCGGCGCCGACCCCGACCGCGGCATGGGTTCCAGGCCTCATCCCCATCCGCAGCCTGAGGGCGCGTCCGGGAGCGACAGCTGGCGTTCCCCCAGGATCGGCCCGTCCTGGATCCGCACGGTACGGCCACTGATCCGCGTTACCGAGAGGTCGTGCGCGACCAGCACGGTCGTGCGAAGAGGGCCGCCACCTCCACCTGGCGGAAGACGTAGCGAAAGGCTGAACCAGAGGGCGGACGCCTGAGTTCGATGCCAGGTGCCTCGCACACCACGCTGCGGTGACGGATGGCAAAGCGCTCCGTATCCCGCAGGCTCTGGCAACGGCTCAGGATCCCCAGCGCCGCCACCCGCAACAGATACAAAGCCGGAATGCGGATCCCGCGCCGCATCCGCGCATCAGGGATCGCCCTGAGAAAGCTGATCGGGTTGAGATCGGTGGGGGGAAGTGCGGTTTCGGGCACAGGTAGTGCGCGATTCCGCAGACCTCAACCCATGCTGACAGCCCCGGCCAGGGGACCTGCGACACACTTTGAATCAGCCCTGCCCCTACGCCTACACCGATGCCTACGGCGAGATCATGGGCGACCTGGGTGACGCGGGCATTGGGAACAGAGGTGCCGCCCACCTGGAGGGATCTGCACGGCAGCGACCAAAGACTGCTGTGCCAAGATCTCCCACCTGCCCAGGTACCGGGGCGTCTCAGCGTCAGCCCCGAGCGCTGGCAGCAGATTCAGACTGATGCCATGTGCCTGCAAGGGCTAGCTCAGATGCTGCGATAAGCGCAGGGCCAGTGCGGCCAGAGGACGGACCGGATTGGCGGCACAGCTAAGTGGCATTACAGACATATCGCAGACATAGAGCCCGGAGGTTCCAATCACCCTCAGATCCTCATCAACAACCGAGTCAGCGGCGAATGGGGCATCCAACCTGGGCCGATACGGCATCCGAAGACTGCCGGCGGCGTGATGAACCGTACCCCAGCCAAATCCCTTGCCGCCCTGGCCGTACCAGATCTCTCCAGCGGGCCGGGCGGGAGAGCCATTGATTGAAAACTCTGACATGATGCGAAAGGTGATGTCGTTCAACACCGCCCAGATCTGCGAGGGGCTCTTCTGCCAGCCGGCAAGGGCTGGCAAGCGAACCTGGGAGAGGTGAGCAACCCAGCTTTGGTTGCGGAAAACGATTTCCGGTACGTAACCAAATGGCGGGGCTGCGTTGATCTGGTTGTCATTATCAAGGCAGTTGGCGAAGCTGAATTTAAGGTCGAGGCGCGCCGAGCCAGCGGGGCCGGCCGCAGGGCGAGCTGACTCGCTGGGATCGTTATCACGCAGGTGCCAATACTCGTGATTCAGATTGAGCTCAACGTTGAAGGGATAGCGAATGACACCGTTATCCCGAAGACCTCTGGAATAGAAGACGATTTTGGCGTGATCAGTTGTATCGAGGGTGACATTACCGATCTGATTCACATAAGTGGTGATCTCACTCGTTGTTGGATGATCCGTAAGCCCCCTGCCCACAAGACCTTGAACCTGCGCAGGCAGTGAAGCGAAGAGCGACGATCGGCGCAGCAGCTTCGGACTCTCAATCGAGCCAGCGGCCAGCACCACCTGCGGAGCTGAGAAGATGCGGGCATCACCAGTGAGAGTATTGCGCACAACAAGCTCATGCCCGCTCCCGGAGCGACGCACATCCTCCACGAATGAATTCAGGAGCAGCTGCAGGCCAGGGCCATCACCATGGCTGACGCCAGGGGTCAGTCCCAGTTGGTTGATGAGCAGTTCAGCTGTGTTGAACACGCCCGTTGGCTCGGTGAAGAACTCCTCATTAGCACTACCGTCATCCTTGAGATAGGGCTGATGAAGTGCTCGGGGTGTCTGCTGAATCGAGAAGTCGGTCGCCAGGGTTGATTGCCGAAGTCGGGAGACCACCGCCTCTGCTGTGCTGCCCATGGAACGGGAAGCCAGCATCACCGCGCCCGCACGTTCCAGCAGTCCGCCATTGAGGTCCTGCCGCACACGTTGGGGGAAATAATCCATCTCCCAACTCTGAGGAGTTGGTATCAACCCAGACCAGAAGATCGAACGACCACCAAAGTTAAGCTGAGGTTTCTCGCCAATGAAGAATTCATTTGAGTTATCACCAGACTGCCAGAACGTATCGCAGGCAAAGTGCTTGGCCAAGCTTCCGTTAGGAAAACGGCAGAAATTGTAGGCGTGTGTTGGGTAGAGATAGGAGCCTGCTTCAAGAACAAGGATGCGCTTGCTCTTGCCGGCACGTTCAGCCAGATCATCGGCAAGCAGCCCGCCGCCGATGCCTGATCCCACAATGATGATGTCAAAGTCATTACGAGGCCCCAGATACTCGAGAAATAGCCTCTCGCCAGAACGGGATTTCTCAGCAACGAAGTTCACATAGGCATCTGGCTTGAATGTCATACGTTCATCCTGGTTAGCTGTGGATCTTGCGCTCGCCCCGGCAATGACTAAAGTTAGAGCCCAGGCTTGGGGTGGGGAGCAGAGAGACAAATTCCCTGCTTCAACGTACTGTATACTGCATTTCATGAAATGACGGTGTTATCTTCCGCGCCTGTCCGGAAATGAGCACATCTACTCGCATTCTGCAGGCCAAGGTTGATTCCCGCATGTGCCACCTTGGCCGCTGCGGCAGATGCTCGCATCTCACGCTTGGTTGCAACAATGGACCCAAGCATTTCTCTCTTGATTGTCTTGCATCGATACAGCTGGGCTGGCCTGGTCTTGGGGAGCTCAAGGCCCCAGACCCAAGCGATACTCAGCAGTCCCCATTCTGCCGGTGATGGAGAGCCATCCTGGCAAGGTGTTCAGCGGCCAGGAGCCCCTGTAAGTCATTGGCATTCTCTTGACAGGGTTCGTTGGGGTTTGGGGGCGTACAGTTACTCCGGCTATAGTCGTGAACCGAGCAGCCGCTAACACTGTGCATTGCCGAGCAGCATGAATAAAGTGATCCTTATCGGCTAAAGTCTTGGCGAATGTTTCCCACTGGCATGGAGGGTTGATGGTGATGCAACCAGGCATTGTTCCTTACGCACTACAGCCGCTGAAGCTCGGTCAATGTATTTGACAGGTTGACCTTTGTGCGCCCCAAGTCACCTCGCAGGGTGGGCTTTCGACGGTCAGGGGCAGAACGATGCGCAACGCTTCCGCCGGCAGGGGCCGTGCCTGGGGGGGTTGGCCCATCAGCAGGCCCAGAAAGACGAAGGTATTGAGAGGTCGGGAGAGGTCGGCGCTGTGGGATGGACGGTCCTGGCAGAGGGGCCGCAGCAGAGCGATGGCTTCCAGCAGGCGCGGCAGGGCACGCCAGATCGCCACCGTCTCCTCCGCGGGCGCCATCGCTTCCTGGCGGGCGCCGACGGCGCTGTAGGTCAGGGCGAGGTTGCTCAGAGCGGTGCCGTGGCCGGCAGATCGTCCTGGGTGGTGATGTGGATTCCTGGCACGCTGCTGCCTCAGTGGCCTGGCCCCCAGCATCGACCGGCGATGGAACCGCCAGAGCAGCAGGCCGTGAACTCAGCGCTTCAGATCAGCGACACGGTGCGATTCCCGCGGGCCCTCCTGCAGGCCACCGCCATGGTCACCGGGCCCGAAGCCCCCACCAGCGGCGGACCGTTCGCCCCCGGCAGCGTGGCCGCCATCGCTACTGAATCGGCAACTCCCACGCCAGGGCACACCTGTGAGGCTTCACCGGCAAGCGCCCAGTGCTGTGGCACCACAGCACTCGCTCCCCACTCATTCCGGCAGCAGCAGACCATCAAAATCCAGCTTCTTGAGAAAGCCCATGCGGTGCCCATAGGCACGCAGCAACTCGCGTACATAGGCATTGTGAGGCGGGATCCGGCCCCAGTCATTGATGCTGGCAGCCAGGCGGCGGCAGCTCTCCAGCTGGCGAACGGCCCTTCCGTAGCGGCTGGAGTAGGCCGTCTCGAGTACCTCCTCGATCATCGCCCGCAGGCACAGGCTGGCGGCCAGGGGCTGGCGCTCCTCCAGGCCCGCCGCCACGGCCGTGAGCAGCGGTTCGTCGGCGCCATTGACGCGATCGGGATGGGCCTCGATGAGCCGGGCGGCGCGGCGCTGGTCGGGCCAGCGGTGCAGGAACTCCAGGGCCGCATCGAAGCTGCGATGCTCCAGCACGGTCTCGAGGATCTCCTCCTCGGCCTCGCCATCCTCGAAGGGCGGCAGCCGCTGCAGATAGGCGCGCAGGTGGGAGAGCGACAGGCGCTCGATCCCAAACTCGCGCCGCAGGGCCTGGGCCGCCTCGGCTTGCCCGAGGGCCTCCAGCGCCTCCAGCTGGGCATCGAGCCAGGGCCGGGCGCCATCGCTGCGCCAACCCTCCATCAGCTCCACCCCCTCGAGCAACGCCAGAGCCTCCGCTGCCCGGCCGGCTGCCGTCAGGCGCCTGGCCACCCGTGCCACCAGACGCGGCCGTTCCAGAGCGGCTGGAGCATGGTCGCGGTACTCCGCCAGGTAGGCCTCCGCCTCCCCGAGCCCATCGGCGATCGCCAGCATCGCCAGCCGAACGTCCTGGCGCCGCTGCCAGGGGTCGACGGCCCGCCCTTCGTCGTCATCGTCCTCCGGCTCGAAGCTGCCGATCCAGCCGTCCTCGTCACTGGACGGCTCGAACGGTTCGTCGTCAGCGTCGTCGTCCCAGGCCAAAGCACCGGGATGCAGGCGGTAGGGATCGAACGCAGGGGCCGGCACCAGCACGCCCTCCTCCTCTGCTTCATCGGGCTCGTCCTCGGCCAGCAGCTCATCAGGCCGGCTGATCCCGGGCCGCTCCTGCTCCAGCCTCTGCCGCAACTGCCGCAGACCCTCCGGCGTCAGCGCCTCGGCCAGGTGAGACACCAACAGGTCGTACTGGCCTTCACCGTTGTCGAGCACCGCCTCGGCCACCTGATCCGCCAGTGCCGCCGCCGGCAGACGCGCCTGGCAGGCCAACCGGCCCAGATCGGCGCTGGCCCGATGGAAGAGCGCCAGTCCGGCGTCGTCGCTGTCATCGACACGATCGAGCAGGGAGGGGGCAAGCTCCAGCAGCCGCCACAGCAGTTCCACCGCCAGGGCGGGAGCCTGGGAGCCGATCGCGGTGCTGATCGCCTGGCGCTGGCTTTCCAGCTCGGCCAGCACCGGCGCGAAGGCCCGGCGATCCAGCCAGCGCTCGGAGCGATCCAGGGTCGCCAGCCGCTTGCGCACCTCCTGGGCCATCTCCTGGGGGCCGCGGGTCTCCGCCAGAGCCAGCCGCAGGGCCCGGCGGGCGGCGGCATTGCCCTCGGTGTGCTGCAGCAGCAGCTCCGCCAGCCGGGCGGCGCCGAGCGCCTCCAGCGAGCGGGCATTGAGGCTGGGGCGGCCGGCCATGGCGGGCTGGGCAAGGACGGGGGTGGCCCAAGTTGACCCCCTAGGGATTCTGGAGGCGGAAGCACCTCTGCCGCCACCGGTCCAGGTGTCTACTCTGCAGGCCAATTCATCGCCGGAGATCGCCATCGGCCGCCGTACCCGATCCCAGGCCGCCGGCTCAACACGGCCGGCCGGACCCGCGAGCACGGAGCCACGCCGACCGGCCCAGAGCAGCAACTGGTGGAGAAGCTGCGGCGCATCGAGGCCCTGCATGCCAGGCCCGGCAGCGAGGGGGAGCGCCACGCGACCGAGCGGGCCCGTGAGCGCATCCAGGCCCGCCTCAAACAACTGGAGGCCGAGGAGCCCCCGATCGAGTTCCGCTTCTCCCTGGGGGATCAGTGGTCGCGCCATCTGTTCGTGGCCCTGCTGCGCCGCTACGGCATCCGCCCCTACCGCTACCGCGGCCAGCGCCGCACCACGGTGATGGCGCAACTGAGCCGGGCCTTTGTGAATGAAACGCTCTGGCCTGAATTCCAGGAGCTGCAAAGCACCCTGGTGGCCTACTTCGACGCTCTCACCGACCGGGTGATCGAACAGGCGCTGGAGGTGAAGGCCGGTGAGGCCGAGGAGCAACCCGAGCCGGCGCCAGCCCTCGCGCCCCAGGAGCATCAGGGGTCGTTGCTGTAGGGGGGGCTGCGACGATGCGGCTTGCGATGAAACAGTCCGACCTGGTGCGGGCTGCTGGCTACGTCAGCACCAAGAAAGAGGGCTGCGAACGCCGGAACGTCACCGCCTTCCATGAGGCCCTGCTGGAAGCCGGGGGCGTCGGCCTGGGGAAGGAAACGGCAATGGCAGGGGGAACCATGGCCGCAACTCGAGCTACATGGCCAAGGTGCAGTTCGACGGCACCCTGCTGGTGGGCAAGGCCTACACCGGCCTGCTCGATCTCAGGCCCGGCGATGGGTTCGAGATCGAGCTCGGCCGCATGCAGATCCGCCCGGAGCCCGCCGGTGGCAGCGACGAGGAGGAGTGAGTTGGTTGCTACTGGAAGGCGTCGCTCTTGGGTCACCGTAATAGCTCGTCCGCATCCTTCGACTTCGACGCCTCCAGCCGATGAATCAAAGACCACTTGCACCTTTCACCTGGCGCTTCGGCATCGAAGTCACCATTAAACTCTGAAAGGCTTGCTCGGCTGATATGGAGAGTTGCGATCATATCCGATAGTCCTTGTGCTGACATGAGTCTCGATCCCACCATGACAGATCCTGACGCATTCCTCCGCTGGAATTCCGGCCATCTGTTGGAGAACCGCACCCGTGGTGCCTATGCCGGGTGGCTTGTGCCCCGTGCCTCGGCCTCGATCCTGGCCAGCGCCGTGTCGAGTGGGCCGAGGTGGCTGTAACGTTCGGCCCCATCACCTTGGAGGTGAAGTCGGCGGCCTTCATCCAGTCCTGGCAGCAGGTGCGCCCGAGCACGATCAGCTTTCCGATCGAGCAGCGCATAGCCACCGCCTATGTCTTCTGTCTACTGACGGAGGAGGACCGCGAGCTGGTTGACCCTCCGAACGTGAGTCAGCTGGCCCCATCCTGGAGAACCACATCGGGGTAGCCCTTGGCCTCCAACAGCTGCAGCACCAGTTCAACGTGGCTGATGCACTGGCCTTGTGCCTTCCTGGATCGCTGAGGGGCTGTCGGAACAGCAGCTGGGTAGCGGAACGGGATTGCCACCGGGCCGGCGCACACCCCCCCACCCCACCGCCAGCAGCAGTCCCCGCTTCCGAGCCGTTCTGCCCTTCGTGCCCGCCATGCGCTGGTGCTGGAGCACCTGCCCGTGGCCGTAGCGGAACGCTTCCGCGGGGCGGTTGCCATCGCCTCAGCCACCGCCCCGCGTTTGTTCCCGCTGGTGGAGCGCGATGATCTGAGCCAGGTGGCCCGCGAGGCCCTCGTCCGCTCCGGCTCCCGCTGCAGAGCCGGCGAGCCGGCAACTCCCTGTCTGCGCCGCTGCATCACAGGCGCCCTGCGACATCACCTGCGCGATCGGGTGCGGCTGGTGCGGGTGCCCCACCGGCTGCATGAGCAGGGCCAGTGCCCGCTCGGGCACTTCAGCCTCGATGCCAGAGCTGATGGCGCTGGAGCAGCCTGTCGATCAGCTGCCCGCCGCCCCGGCCACGGCCCTGAGGCTCACGCTCCTGGAGCTGCTGTCGCTGCAGCGGGCCCCGAAGAAGGCGATCCTGGGCACTGCTGCAGCCGTTGGTGGTGACGGGTTGAGGCCCCTCACTCCGCTTGCCCTTCCGATGGCAAGAGCCAGGACCCCTGCCGACCTCATGGGCGATGCACTCCCTGCCGCGATTGCCCGGAGTGCCCCTGGTGCCACAACCAGCCCAACGCATGGCTGTAGCTGGCGACCTGGGGCACGGCTTCGGCGCCATGGCGCTGCAGCACGGCTGCGATGCGGCGGCTGGCCAGCGGCAGGCGGGCGCTGGGAATCCGGGGGAAGGCGTGGTGGGCGCTGTGGTGCGGCAAGCCGCCCATCAGGGCATTGAGCCAGGCGGCGGCCCTCACGTTGCGGGTGCTGTAGAGCTGGGTGAGCAGGTGGCTGCCGCGGGCTTGGTTCGGCCCTGGCTGCTGAAGGCCTGCCTCCCAGAGGCCGTGGTGTTCCACCAGGCCGCGGAACTGCACGATCAGGCCGATCCCCCGCTCCAGGAGTAGCCAGAACAGCAGATAGCGTCCCAGCGCGCCCTGGCTGAGAACGATCAGCAGCATCGCGGCATGCATCACCGTCACCCCGGCGCCGTCTCGCCAGCGGGCAGCGGCCAGGGAGCTGTCCACGGCCCGGAGTCGCCAGCCCTTGATGACGGTGTCGGCGATCAACCCCACCCCTCCCAGCAGGGCCAGCCGCAGCGGCAGTTGCTGCCGCCACCACAAGCGCCGCAGCGCTCCGGCCCGTCGCAGCTCCGCGGGCAGTGCGGTGGTGCGCTCCGGATCACGGTGATCGGAACCGTTCCAGCGGTGATGCAACCGGTGCAGCCGCCCATAGGTGAGGTAGGGCCAGGCCATCGGCCAACTCAGCAGGCAGGCCAGCGGCTGCTCCCACCGCCCCAGCCCGAAGCAGGTGCCATGCAGCATCTCGTGGGTGGCGATCAGCAGCAGGGCATAGGCCAGAGCTGCCAACAGCAGCGCGGCCACCGCCGGTCCGCCGAGCGGAAGCCGCCAGTAGAGCCAGGCACCGCTCAGCAGCACCGCCAGCAGGAGGATCAGCCGCAGCCCACTCCAGCCGCGTTCCGTGAGGCTGGGCGGTACTCCAAGGTCGGCCACCGCCGCACGCAGCTCGCGTTCCAGGGCTGTCCTTCTCCCCACAGGCTGGGGTCATGCCGGATGTGGAGACCAGTTTGCTACGCCCAGACGGCCGGCGAGGGATAGACCCACCGGCTCCGACCCCTGGCTGATCGTCTACGGCCCAGCCCTGAGCGATCGCTCGCTCTGCGGCCTCCTGCGGGCCAGGAAGGGGCCAGCGTCTGGAGAGACGGCGGATCCTGCTGACACCGCATGAGCCAGCGTCTGAGGAGTCTGGCGACGCTGAAGACCATGGGCCAGGTCCCCG
>CAZBMT010000041.1:0-11274 GCA_964492645.1 uncultured Cyanobium sp.
CTGGCCGATTCGATCACGGTCAACCCCCAGAAGCTGCTCGGCATCACCAAGACCTCCTCCCTGCTTCTGCTGGCCGACCCCCGCCACCTGCAGCGGGCCTTCGGCACCGGCCTGCCCTACATGGAGCCCAGCTGGGGCGGCGGCCACCAGGGGGAGGCGGGTCTGCAGGGCACCAGGCCGGGGGAGGTCCTCAAGCTCTGGCTGGGGCTGCGCCAGCTGGGCCTCGACGGCATGGCCGCCCTGGTTGAGGCGGCGGTGCGGCGCCGCAGTGAGCTGGAGCGGCGGCTGCGGGCCATCGGCGGCCTGACCCTCTGCAGCGGCCCCCTGCACCTGCTTGCCTTCCGGCCCGAGGGCGGCGACGCCGCCGTCGCCGAACGCTGGAGCGCGGCCACCCGGGCGGCCCTGCTGGCTGAACAGCTGATGCTCTCGCGGCCCGTCTACCGGGGGAGGCATCACCTCAAGGCGGTGCTCGGCAACCCCCACACGGGCAGCGGGCACCTGGAGCGGGTGGCGCTCGTGGTGGGGCGGAGCCTGGCGGAGACCGCCGATGGCTGAACCGAAACCGAACCGGGAGCCGGTGGCCCCGCCGCACAGCGCCGGCGATCGCCGGGCTCGCTGGATCGCGATCCTGACCGGCGCCCTTTCCATCCTGATCGGGGTGGCCTACCTGGTGCTGATCACCGTGCTGGATTCCCGCGGTCCCCTCCAGCCCCCGCCCCCCGAGGCCCTGGGCGTGGCGGCAGCCGCGCCTGTCGCTGCTGCAGCGGTTGCACCACCCGGCTGAGGGCCGTCTCCAGGAAGCGGCGCAGCATCCCCTCCCGTTGGTTGAGGTCGTACTCGCGCTGCAGCACCTCCTGCAGCCCGCCATCCCCCCAGTCCTGGTTCTGGCGGAAGTAGGTGATGAAGCTGCGGCCCGCCACCCGGGTGAGCCAGGCGGCGCTGACCGCCTGCACCGCCCGGCTGACCACCAGGGCGGGCAGGCTGAGACTCAGGGCCGAGGTGATCAGACCCACGCCCCCCTTGACCAGGCCCAGTCCCGCCAGGGTGCGGCCCACCGACAGGGCCAGATCCTGGGCGCTCTCACGGCTGAGGCTGACCCCGTAGACCCGGCCGATCTCCACCACCATCTGGGCATTCACCGCGGCGGTGGCGAGCAGGTCGATGCCCGGCAGCGGCGTCACCATCACCACCCCGGCGCCGATCCACATGTACCGGTCGACGATGGTGGCGGCGTCGCTGCGGCGCTGGCGGTCGAGCAGATCCTGGCTGGCCTGGCTGAGGCGCCGGCACTGCAGCAGCAGGTTGTCGGCGATCAGCTCCTCCCCGTCGGCATGCAGGACGGCGGCGATGCGGCGCAGCAGGGCCTCCACCTCCGGCTCCGGTTGCAGTGGCTTGCCGCCCGGCATCGGCACGCTCTGGGGGGCGGCGCTGGCGGGAATCACATCCTCGGGGCCAAGGCGGGCGCCGCAGCGCTGCCGCAGCAGCGCCAGCAGGCGCCGTTCCTCCTCCTCGCCGCGCAGGTCGCATTTGTTGAGCACCAGCAGCAGCCGCTTGCCCAGCCCCGCCAGGGCCTCGAACACCTCCAGCTCGCTGGCCCGCAGGTCCCCGTCCAGCACCAGCAGCAGCAGGTCGGCCCGGGCGGCCAGTTCCCGGGCCAGGCGCTCCCGCTCCCGGCCCTCACGCCCGGCTTCGAGAATGCCCGGGGTGTCCTCCAGGATCACGGCCCGCGGCAGATCCTTCAGCCGCAGCCGGTAGCGGCTGGCGGCGGTGGTCGAGCCCATCGGCGCCCCCACCTCCCCCACCAGCTCCTGCAGCAGGGCGCGGATCAGGGAGGTCTTGCCGGTCGAGCCGGTGCCGAACACGACGATCACCAGATCGCCCCGCTCCAGCTCCGCCTCCATCCGCTGCCGTTCCTGCCGCAGGGCCTCCCGCTCCACCGCGTCGCGCACCTGGGCCAGGGTGCGGTCGATGGCGCCCAGGTTCCGCTGGGCCGCCTCCCGGCGGCTGGCGGGCACCGCCGCGGGGGCGGAGCTGCCGGGACCCTTGGCCCAGCCCTGCCTCAGCCGCCGTAGCCAGGGCCAGCCCACCTGCGCCAGGGCCACCACCAGGGCCGCCAGCAGAATCAGCATCAGCGGCCCCACCATCCAGTAGGGCAGCCAGGTGCTCAGGGTCCACTGCAGCTGCTGGATCGCCTGCAGCACCATGCCCAGCACCACCAGCACCAGCAGCCCCAGAAGGACCCAGATCCAGAGCCGCGGCGGCAGCGTCACGGTCCCGGCGGTGCGGAGCGGACGATCTCGCCGAACAGGGAGGCCGCCAGGGCGCTGCTGGCGGCGCTTGGTCTGTTGTCATCGTTGCCCAGCCAGATGCCGATCACCCACTGGCGCCTGGGGACATAGCCCACGAACAGCAGGTCCCTGCCGTCGTTGGTGGTGCCGGTCTTGCCCCAGCTGCCGGTACCCACGTAGGCGGCGCTGCCGGTGCCACCGCTGACCACCGCCTCCAGCAACGTCCGCATCGCCTTGGCGGTGGCGGGGCTCATCACCCGCCGCCCCGGGCTGGTGATCGACCTGGCGCTGCCGGCGGAGGCCCGGCATTCGGCCCCACCCTGGGCGGCCCCCGCCCGGGAGGCGCCGCAGGCCTCGGCATCGGTGAGCCGCCGGATCGTGGTCGGGGCCCGCCAGAGCCCGTCGGCGGCGACGGCGGTATAGGCCGCCGTGAGCTCCAGCAGGGTCACCTCGCTCTGGCCCAGGACGAGGCCCGGCACCGGGGCCAGGGGGCTGGTGAACCCAAGATCCCGGCCCTTGCGCACGACGGCTTCGAGCCCGTCCCTGCGGGCCAGCCGCAGGGCGGCGGTGTTGCTGCTGATCGCCATCGCCTGGCGCAGGCTGAGGCTGCCGCCGCAGCCGCTGCTGAAGTGCTGACCGCCCCAGTCCAGCGGTCCGCAGCCGATCCGGTCCCCGGGCCGGGCGCCCCGCTCCAGGGCGACGACGTAGGGCAAGAGCTTGAAGGTGCTGCCCGGCTGGCGAAGGGCCATCGAGGCGCGGTTGAACTGGCTCTGCAGGTAATCCCGGCCGCCGGCGATGGCGCGGATCCCGCCGCTGCGGCTGTCGAGCACCACCACCGCCCCCTGGCTCACCCCCAGGGATCGGCTGGCGTCGATGCGCTGGCGCAGCAGCAGTTCGACCCGCTCCTGCAGCGGCGGATCGAGGTGGGTGTCGATCAGGAAGTTGCCCTCGGCGGCAACCGCCTTGCCCACCTGGTTCTCCAGGTCGCGTCGCACCTGGTCGGTGTAGAAGGGCGCCCCGCGCTGCTGGGCCGAGCGGCAGGCGTCCGCGGCAAGCAGGATCGGCTGGCGCCGGGCCCGTCGGGCCTGGTCGGCGGAGATGCGGTTGGTGGCGGCCATCTTGTCGAGCACCTGGTTGCGGGAGGCCAGCGCCGCCGCTGGATCGACACAGGGGTCGTAGCCGTTCGGGGAGGGGAGCAGGCCCACCAGCAGGGCCGCCTCCTCGAGCTTCAGGGCCGAGGCCGGACGGCTGAAGAAGCGCCGGGAGGCGTCCTCGAAGCCCCAGACGGCCCCGAGATAGACCCGGTTGAGGTAGCTGAGCAGCAGCTCCTCCTTGCTGAAGCGGGCCTCCAGCTGCAGGGCCACCAGCAGCTCCCGCCACTTGCGCCCCAGGGTCTCCCCCTGCCCCACCTGCTCCGGGTAGAGGCTGCGGGCGATCTGCTGGGTGAGGGTGCTGCCGCCCTCGAGCACCCGGCCGCCGAGGAGGTTGGTGACCAGGGCCCGGGCGGTGCCGATCGGGTCCACGCCCGGATGCCACCAGAAGCGGTTGTCCTCGCTGGCCAGCAGCGCATCGAGCAGCACCGGGGGATAGGCCCCGAGCTCGGGCAGCTCCCGTCGCTTGCGATCGGCCACGGAGGCCACCGGCCGGTCGTTGCGGTCGTAGAGGAGCAGGGGTCCCCGGACCGTCGCCAGGCTGCCCCGGGTGGGCACCTGCAGCAGGGACAGGGCCAGCAGCAGGCCGCCGCCGCCGGCCACGGCCACCGCCGCCCGCGCCCCCCAGCGGCCGAGCCGGTCGAGGCGGGTGCTGCCGTCGCCCTCGAACAGAAGCGTGGGCAGATCCGCCTGCTCGGCGGGGCCGAAGCGCACCCTGTCCCCCGCGCGCAGCACCAGCTCCCGCACCCGCCGGCCCCGCCACCACAGCCCGTTGGTGGAGCCGGCGTCGCTCAGCAGCCAGTGGCCGCCATGGTTCTCCAGCAGGGCATGGTGGCGGCTGACCGCCGTGTGGTCGATGACGACGGCGTTGTCGGCGGCCCGGCCGATCCGGTAGAGGCTGCCGTGCAGCGGCTGCTCCAGTTCCGGCAGGCCAGGCCGCAGCACCTTGAGCCGGGGGCCGGAGGTGCGGGGCCGCAGCCGTTGCTGGTGCCCTTCAAGGGTGGCGGTCGGCATGGGGTCGCAGCAGGTCGATGAGGAAGCAGGCCACGGCCAGGTTGATGGCGACGTCGGCGAGGTTGAAGATCGGGAAATGGATCGGGACGAACTCCAGGAAGTCCACCACGGCACCGTGGCGCCAGCGGTCGATGCCGTTGCCGACGGCGCCGCCGAGCAGCAGTCCCAGAGCCAGCACGTTCCAGAGGCCGGCGGGGGGACGCCACAGGATCCAGAACAGCAGGCCGAGACTCACCAGGGCGCTGACCAGGCCCAGCTGGTTCGGCGCACCGGCGAACAGGCTGAAGGCGGCCCCGGTGTTGCTGACCCGCTGCAGCTGCAGCAGGCCCGGCAGCAGCGGCTCGATGCTGCCGCTGGGCAGGTGGTCGAGGGCCCAGCGTTTGCTGAGCTGATCCAGCCCCACGGCGAGGCCCGCCAGCAGCAAGGGGGCGAGCCGCTGACGCAGCGTTCGGCCCATCACGAGGGCACCAGCAGCAGACGGCGCAGCAGCCACCCCAGCACACCGGCGGAGCAGCAGAGCAGCAGCTGGGGCAGCAGGGCCAGGCTGTACCCCACCACCAGGGTGAGGGTGTCCCCGCCCCAGCGGCCGGCCAGGCTGCCCAGGAGCAGGTTGGCCAGGCCGCAGAGATGCAGAACCACCAGGCCGATGGCGGCGGCACCGGCGAGGGTCAGGGGATCATCCATGCCCGGCTGGCGCGCCAGCTTGCCGGTGATCCAGGCGGCGGGAAGGAAGCCCGCCAGGTAGCCGAAGCCAGGGTCGAGCAGGTAACCGATGCCGCCCCCTTCGTGGAACACCGGCAGCTGGAACAGACCGACGCTGAGATAGGCCACGGCGGCCAGGGTGGCACTGCGGGGACCGCAGACCAGGGCCGTCAGCAGCAGGGCCGGCACCTGCAGGGTGATGCCGAGCGGCTGGACGGCCCAGCCCGTCGCACCATGGACCGGGAAGGCCGCCGGCACCAGACCGCCGACAAGGATCAGGAGAAGGCCGGCGATCGCTCCGCTCCAGGTGGCAAGGGCCCGCAATGCACCGTCCGTGGCTGATGGCCATCCTGCTGCAGCTAGGTTCGGCTGAGAAGGGCCCACGCTCGCCCGCCGGACCCCTTGCCGCCGGACCCCCGCACCGATGCCCGATTCGACCCCCACCGACCCGCCCGCCGCCCAGGAGGCGGAGCCGACGGTTCCGGCGACGATCCATCTAGGGGATGCGGTGCGGCTGCGCCAGCCGCTCCGCTACCTCAAGACCGCCGATCCGATGCCGATGCTGCGTCCGCCGGATCTCGTGGATCAGGGTGAGGTGGGGCGCGTGGTGGAGATCCGGGCTCTCGACCTGCGGGCCATCCGCTTCCGCCGGGGCACGTTCCTGATCAACGCGACGGATCTGGAGCCCGCGCCGACCGACGGCTGAGGTGGTGCCGGAGCCAGGCCTGGTGGGCCTGCTCCAGGGCCGGGGCCGGACCCAACAGGCTCAGGGACGGGGACGCCAGCCAGCGGCCGGCGGCCGCGCGCAGATCCCCCGCCGTGAGGGCAGGGGCCCGCTTCAGCACCCGGCGCACATGGTCGGCGGGCAGGCCCTGGCTGAGCACCAGGGCCAGGCGCTCGGCGATCTGGGAGCAGGTCTGGCGTCCCATGGCGTCCTGCCCCTGGAACTTGGCCAGGGCCAGCAGCCGTGAGCCCTCGTCCAGCGGTTCCTCCAGGAGCCGTTGCCACTCGTCCAGCAGGCAGGTGGTGGCCTCCGCCACCCTCTCGGCCGAGGTGGACAGGTGGATCACGAATGGGGCGCCGCCGGCATGGGCCGGTAGGTGCACGCCAACGTCGTAGGCCAGACCGCGCTCCTCCCGCATCGTGATGAACAGGCGGCTGGACATGCCGTTGCCCAGGTGCGCCTGCAGCAGCCTCAGGGCCAGGGCGTCGGGGTGCGCCAGGGGGACGGTGGCGGCCCCCAGCATCAGCACCACCTGTTCGGTGTCCTGCACCTGCTGGCCCAGGGACCCCGTCGCCGGCGGCGGACCGCTGAAGGGCTGGGTGCGGGGGGCGTGGGTGCTCCAGGGCGACGCCGCCAGTTCCCGCTCCAGCGCCTCCCCCAGGTCGGCGCCGGCATCGCCGCAGAGCACCAGGACGGCGCCGTCTGAGCCAAGCCGATCCACCAGGGGACGCAGGTCGTCCGGCCCGAGGCCGGCCAGTTCCGCTTCGATCCCGAGGGGGTCGTGGCCGTAGGGGCCGTCGCCGTAGAGCAGGCGCCGCAGCTGGTCATGGGCCAGCTGGAAGGGGTCCTCCTTCTGGCGCTGCAGCAGCTGCAGGTTGAGCTGGCGCTCGATCGCCACCTGCTGGTCCTCCAGCCGGGGGCGCCGGGCCATCGCCAGCAGCAGGGGCACCAGGGTGGTGGCGTCGGCGGCGGCGCACTTCAGAGCCAGCACCAGGCCGTCCTCGTGGGCTTCGACCCGCAGGGCGGCACCGGCCCCCTCGACGCAGTCGGCGAGGGCCTCGGCATCGAGGTCGCCGCAGCCGCGCGTCATGCTGCCGGCCAGCAGCTGGTGGGCACCGCGGGCACCGGCCGGGTCGCTGCCGCTGCCGCCGGGGATGGCGAGGCGGGCCGCAAGGATCGCCGGTCCGGGCCGGTGCAGGACCCGCAGCGGCAGGCCGCCCTCCAGGACGCGGCTGTCCTCGCCGCCGGGGGAGGGGCTGCCGGGGGGTGGGGCGACGCTCATGCCGGCACCGCCTCGAGCACGCAGGCCCGGCCCGGATCCAGCAGGGGCAGCATCTGCTCCTGGAGCCGCAGGGGCGACCAGCGCTCCAGCAGCTCAAGGGGATGGCCGAGGGGCTGGGGCCGGCCCCAGAGACGGCTGCTGCCGATCAGGGAAGCCACGCCTCCGGGGGATTCCAGGGAGAAGCGGTAGCCGTTGGCGACCAGGCGCCGGGCCCGCCCCCATTCCTGTTCCCCCACATTGTCCTGGCTCAGCTCGTGCCACACCCGGTCGATGGCCTGCCGCACCTCGCCCAGCTCCTCGGGATCGCAGACGGCCTCCAGCAGGGCGATGCTGCCGCCCTCCATGGCATGCAGATCCAGGTCGATGCTCTCGACGATCTGCAGCTGCTCCCGCAGCCGTTCCACCAGGCGGCTGCGCCGTCCCTCCGCCAGCACGGTGGTGCCGAGATCGGCCCCGACCATCGCCTCCATGTCGGCGGCGGGGGGCAGCCACCACAGCATCAGCAGCCGGGCGGCCTCGAGCCGCGGCACCGCCAGCCGGTGCTCCCCCGGGGTGACGTGCAGCTCCGCCGGCACCATGGGCGCACCGCTTGCCGCCAGGGCCGCGAGGGGGCCGCCGGCGGCCCGCCGCATCAGGGCGCCATCGCCGACGGCACCGGCCAGGGAGAGGACACAGCGGCCGGCGGCGTACTGACGCTGGTGGAAGGCCGCCATGGCGTCCGGGTCATGGTCGAGGAGGGCCTGGCGCCTCCCCAGGATCGGCAGTCCGTAGGGGTGGTCGGGACAGGCCAGGGAGAGCAGCCGCTGCAGGGCCACCTCCTCGGGCTGGTCCTCGCTCTGGGCCAGCTCCTCCAGCACCACCTGCCGCTCCATGGAGAAGCTGTCGGGGTCGAGCCGGGGCTGCAGCACCAGATCCATCAGCAGATCGAGGGCTTCGGCCGCCCCCTCCGGGGGCATCAGGGCGTGGAAGTGGACATCGTCGAAGCCGGTGGCGGCATTGCTGCTGCCCCCCAGGGCCTCGATGCGGCGATCGAACTCCCCGGCCGCCAGCCCGGCGCTGCCCTTGAAGACCATGTGCTCGAGGAAATGGGCCAGGCCGCTCTCGGTGGCCGTCTCGAAGGCGCTGCCGGCCCGGCACCAGAAATCGAGGCAGACCAGGGGGGCGTCCTCCAGGTCGAGCTGCACCAGTTCGACCCCGTTGGCGAGGGTGTGGCTGACGGGGGCGGCGAGGCCGGGGAGCAAGGACCCGCAACAACCCAGGGAATCGCTCACGGATGCATGGCAGGATCCGCATTCTGCTGTCACGACGTGCCCATGGGTGAGGTCGCTCCCGCCGTTGATGGTGGCATCCATCCCCTGGTGGATGCCCTGGCGGAGCGGATCCGGCTCTGCCGCCAGGCTCTGCCCGATCTGGCCCCCCTGGCGATCGACCCCGAACTGGAGGCGATCAGCGGCAGCCTGGACGGGGATGCCCTGTTCATCCGCAACGAGGTGCACCGCTGCCGGGGGTTGCGCAAGCTGCACCTGGAGACCGCGCGCCTGGGGGCCGGCCTGCAGATTCTCCACTGCGTCTTCTTCCCCGACCCTCGCCACGACCTGCCGGTGTTCGGCGCCGACATCGTCGCCGGCAAGGCCGGAGTGAGCGCGGCCATCGTCGATCTCTCACCGGTGGGGGAGAGCCTGCCCGAGGCGATCGCGGAGGCCCTGGCCGGCCGGGAGCGGCCCGCCTTCGCCCAGGTGCGCGATCTGCCCCCCTGGGGATCGATCTTCTCCCCCCACGTGCTGTTCGTGCGGCCGGAGTCGGAGGCGGAGGAAAAGAGGTTCGTCGAGGAGGTGGCGACGTTCCTCGGCGTGCTGGCCGCAGCGGCGGCGACGAGCCCTTCCCAAGCCCCTGACGATCCGGCTACGGTTGCGCGATGGCAAGGGCAGCTGAGGTATTGCAAGCAACAGAAACAAAACGACAAGACCCGCAGGGTGCTGGAGAAGGCGTTCAACCCCCAGTGGGCGGACCGCTACATCGAGGACCTGCTCTTCGACGACCCACCGGTCCCTGGCGGAACGGCCTGATCGTCGCCGGTGTGGCGGGTCTGCTGGTGGGGGGTGTCGTCCTGGTCCAGCGCCTTCAGCCCACCAGGCCCCCGGCCGCCGCCGTGGCCCGTCCGCCGGCCCCGGTGGAGGCGGTAGCGGCCCTGGGCCAGCTGGAGCCCGACGGTGATGTGCGCATCCTGGCGGCGCCGATCACCGGCATCGGCGGCAGCCCCCGCATCACCGAGCTGCTGGTGGCCGAGGGTGACCGGGTGCGGGCGGGCCAGCTGCTGGCCCGTTTCGACAACCAGCCCGTGCAGCGGGCGGAACTCGAGTTGATCCGCACCCGGATCGCCAACCTCAGCCGCCGCCTCACCATCCAGACCCGCGACCTGGCGCGCTACCGCAAGCTGGCCAGCGACGGCGCCTATTCCGCCGCCGATCTCGATGTGCTCGAGCAGCGCACCCTGGAGCTCCAGGGCCAGCTGCAGGAGGCCCGGGCCTCCCTGGTCAAGGCCGGCACCGACCTGGTCAACACCGAACTGCGGGCCCCGATCGACGGCACCGTGCTGCGCATCCAGTCCCGCGTCGGTGAACGGCCGGGCGACAATGGCATCCTCGAGCTGGGGGCCAGCGATCGCATGGAGGCCTCGATCGAGGTCTACGAGAGCGACATCGACCGGGTCCGGGTCGGCCAGGCCGTCACCCTCACCAGCGAGAACGGCGGCTTCGACGGCACCCTCCGGGGCACGGTCCGGCGCATCAGTCCCCAGGTCCGCCAGCGGGAGGTGCTCTCCACCGATCCCACCGGCGATGCCGATGCCCGTGTCGTCGAGGTGCGGGTGCGGCTCGATCCCCAGGACGGGGTGAAGGTCGCCGCCCTCAGCGGCCTCAAGGTCATCGCCCGCATGCAGCCATGAGCCTCTGGCAGGGACGCCGCATCCCGCTGGCCTGGCTGCTGCTCACCCGTCAGCCGATGCGCCTGGCGGTGGCCCTGGCCGGGATCACCTTCGCCGGGATCCTGATGTTCATGCAGCTGGGCTTCCGCGACGCCCTGTTCGACTCCAGCGTCACGGTGCACAAGCTGTTCGACACCGACCTGGTGCTGCTCAGCCCCCGCAGCAAGAGCTCGATCAGCATGACCGGCTTCCCCGAGCGACGCCTCGTGCAGGCCAAGGCCGATCCGGACGTGACCGGCATCACGCCGGTGCACTGGAACCTGTTGCTGTGGCGCAACCCCCAGACCAAGGGCACCCGCTCGATCCTGGCCCTGGGCTTCGAGCCGGGGGATCCCCTGTTCCTCGATCCGGCCGTCACCGCCCTGGCGCCGCGCCTCACCCAGAAGGGCCGGGTGCTCTTCGACGACCTCTCCCGCGATGAGTTCGGGCCGGTGGCGAAGTGGTTCCGGGAGGGCCGCACTGTGGAGAGTGAGGTGGCCGGCAAGCGCCTGCGGGTGGCGGGCCTGTTCAGTTCAGGGCCCTCCTTCGGCGCCGACGGCAACCTCCTCACCAGCCGGGAGACCCTGCTGAGCCTTGTGCCGAACAACCCGCCCGGCAGCATCGAACTGGGTCTGATCCGCCTGCGCCCGGGGGCCGATCCCGCCCAGGTGGTGGACCGGCTGCGACGCCTGCTGCCGGAGGACGTGACCGTGCTCACCAAGCAGGGCTTCCTGGATCTGGAGATGGATTACTGGCGCACCAGCACCGCCATCGGCTTCATCTTCAGCCTGGGCGCTGCCATGGGTTTCGTGGTGGGCTGCGTGATCGTCTACCAGATCCTCTATTCCGACGTCAGCGACCACCTGCCGGAGTACGCCACCCTGATGGCCATGGGCTACAGCCTGCTCACCCTGCTGGGGGTCGTGGCGCGGGAGGGGTTGCTCCTGGCGATCTTCGGCTACGTGCCCGCCTATATCGCCGGCCAGGTGCTCTACGGCGTCATCCATGCCGCCACCAAGCTGCCGGTGTCGATGGCCGGCGAGCGGGCCACGACCGTCTTCCTGATGATCCTGGTGATGTGCATGGGATCGGCGGCGATGGCGATGCGCAAGCTGGGCGACGCCGATCCGGCCGACATTTTCTGAGCCGAT
>CAZBMT010000042.1:0-740 GCA_964492645.1 uncultured Cyanobium sp.
TGGAGTGGGACGACGCCGACGTGGAGGGCCAGTTCCGCTTCCTGCAGCGGGTGTGGCGGCAGGTGCAGGGGGCCCGCAGCCGTGGCGTGTCGATGGCGGCCACGGCCCCGCCGCTGCCCCAGACCCCTGCCGCCCCGGCGGACGCGGCCGCCCCGGACACGTCCGGCAGCGACCGGGAGATGCGCCGTTGCGTGCATGCGGCGATCGCTGCGATCAGCGATGACCTGGCCGATGGGCGCTATCAGTTCAACACCGCCGTGTCGGAGCTGATGAAGCTCAGCAATGCCCTGGGCAGCCACCTGGAAGCCGTCTCGGCACCGGTGGCCGAGGAGGCGGTGCGCACCCTGCTGGTGCTGCTCGCGCCCTTCGCCCCTCACCTTGCTGCGGAGCTGTGGGAGCAGCTGGGCGGCGCCGGCAGCGTGCACCGCCAGGGTTGGCCCGAGCTGGATCCGGCCGCCCTGGTGCAGGACACCATCGCCCTGGTGATCCAGGTGAAAGGCAAGGTGCGGGGCAGCCTCGATGTGCCCGCCGATGCCGATGCCGCCACGCTCGAGCGCCTGGCCCTCGACAGCGACATCGCCCGCAAGTGGCTGGACGGCCAACCGCCACGCCGCGTGATCGTGGTGCCCGGCAAGCTCGTGAACCTGGTGCCCTGAGCCCTGGTTCACTGAGACTTGATGGCCTGGGACCTCACGCCTCGAGCCATGGTTCCCGGCGCCCTTGCCCCATGGCCGGTTCAG
>CAZBMT010000042.1:750-11182 GCA_964492645.1 uncultured Cyanobium sp.
ATCGTGGTGCCCGGCAAGCTTGTGAACCTGGTGCCCTGAACCTTTCTTGCTGTCAGGCCAGCAGGGCGGCGGCGTGGTGGCGCAGGTGGTCGTCGATGAAGCTGGCGATGAAGAAGTAGCTGTGGTCGTAGCCGGGCTGTAGCCGCAGCTCCAGGGGGTGACCGGCGGCGGCAGCGGCGCTGCGCAGCTGATCGGGCTTCAGCTGCTGGTCGAGGAACGGGTCGGCGCTGCCCTGATCCACCAGCAGCGGCAAGCGCTCGCTGGCCTGGGCGATCAGGCTGCAGGCCTCCCAGGCGGCCCAGCTGCCACGCTCAGGGCCCAGGTAGCGGCTGAAGGCTTTCTCCCCCCAGGGGCAGCTGCTGGGCTGGGCGATCGGCGCGAACGCTGACACCGAGCGATAGCGGCCCGGGTTGCGCAGGGCGCAGATCAAGGCCCCGTGGCCGCCCATCGAATGGCCGCTCACCCCGCGCCGCTCGTTGAGCGGCAGGGCGCTCTCCAGCAGGGCGGGCAGCTCCGCCACCACGTAGTCGTGCATGCGGTAGTGGGTGGCCCAGGGGGCTTCGCTGGCATTCAGGTAGAAGCCTGCCCCCAGGCCGAAATCCCAGGCGCCGTCGGGGTCACCCGGCACGTCTTCGCCCCGAGGGCTGGTGTCGGGGGTCACCAGGGCCAGGCCCAGGGCGGCTGCCAGCCGCTGTGCGCCTGCCTTCTGCACCATGTTCTCGTCGGTGCAGGTGAGCCCCGAGAGCCAGTAGAGGGCCGGCACCCGGGCGCCGGCGAGCGCCTGCGGGGGCAGAAACACCGACACATGCATGCTGCACCCCAGCACGCTGGAGCGATGGCGGTAGCGGCGTTGTGCGCCACCGAAGCACCGGCTTTCACTGATGGCTTCGAGAAGGGAGTCGCTCATGGACGGAAACGCCGCAGAAGGGGAGGGATCGGTGCTGGGCTGCCGATGGCCAATGACGATGCCGGAGCGCCTGTGCTCGGGCCTGAGAGGCCGTCGATCAGCGGGGCGTTGCGCTCCCGGGATCAACCGGCGAAATCAATCACCGTGCGGATGCTGGCTCCGGCGTGCATCAGATCGAAGGCTTCGTTGATGCGATCCAGCCCCATGGTGTGGGTGATGAAGGTATCGAGTGGGATCTCGCCCCGCTGATAGCGCTCCACGTAGCCAGGCAATTCCGTGCGGCCGCGCACGCCGCCGAAGGCCGAGCCCCGCCACACCCTGCCGGTCACCAGCTGGAACGGACGGGTGGAGATCTCCTGGCCGGCGCCTGCCACACCGATGATCGTGGATTCCCCCCAGCCCTTGTGGCAGCACTCAAGGGCGGCGCGCATCACGGCCACGTTGCCGATGCACTCGAAGGAATAATCCACGCCTCCATCCGTGCGCTCGATCACCACCTGCTCGATCGGGGTGGTGCTGTCTTTCGGATTGATGCACTCGGTGGCACCGAGCTGGCGGGCGATGGCGAACTTGGCGGGATTGGTGTCGATGCCGATGATCCGCTCCGCTCCGGCCATCACCGCCCCGATGATCACCGCCAGGCCGATGCCGCCGAGCCCGAAGACGGCCACGCTGCTGCCGGGCTGCACCTTGGCGGTGTTGAGCACGGCGCCGATGCCGGTGGTGACACCACAGCCCAGCAGACACACCTTCTCCAGCGGCGCCTCCGGGGCGATCTTCGCCACGGCGATCTCAGGCACCACCGTGTATTCCGAGAAGGTGGAGGTGCCCATGTAGTGGTGGATGGGCTGGCCGTTCCTGGAGAAGCGGCTGCTGCCGTCCGGCATCAGGCCCCGGCCCTGGGTGGCGCGGATCGCCTGGCAGAGGTTGGTCTTGCCGGAGAGGCAGAAGCTGCAGGAGCGGCACTCCGGTGTGTAGAGCGGGATCACGTGGTCGCCCACCGCCACCGATGTCACCCCCGGACCCAGCTCTTCCACCACCGCCCCGCCCTCGTGGCCGAGCACGGCCGGAAAGATCCCCTCGGGATCGGCGCCGGAGAGGGTGAAGGCATCGGTGTGGCACACACCCGTGGCCACCACCCGGAGCAGCACCTCGCCGGCCCTGGGGCCCTCAACATCGATCTCAGTGATCTCCAGAGGCTGACCGGCGGCCCAGGCGACGGCGGCGCGGGATCGGACCATGCTCAGGGGGCTACGCCCCTCAAGTGTGCTGGAAGACCAGCCCGTCGGGCTGCCCCCAGTCGCCCTCCGCCCCATAGCCACGGTTGTTGGCGCAGAGGTGGCGCAGCAGCCAGAACACCGGCTCGACGGCCTCCAGCTCCAGTTCCGCGGCGATGGCGGCCAGGGTGCGGGCCCGGCCATCGGCGAGCAGGCCCTCCACCCGGCTCTGAAGCGCAAGGATCCCGGCGGCCGCCTGCTTGCCCGCTTCCACTCCGGGCTGGTGATAGGCATTCACATTGACCAGTTCGCCGTAGAGCCCCACCGCCCGTTCGAACAGGCCGATCAGGGCCCCGAGGGCCCGTTCGTCAAAGCGCCGCAGCGTGATGGTGATGCTCTGGCGGGCCTGCTCGGCCAGGGCCGCCCGGGTGCCCTGCAGGAACCCCTCGAGGAAATCGGCCGGGCACTCGCCATCGATCGTCGGGATCTCCGCCGGGTCCTCCAGCACCTCGATGAAGGTGACGAAGAAGTTGTCGAGGCCGTCGCGCAGCTGCTGCACGTAAGCGTGCTGGTCGGTGGAGCCCTTGTTGCCATAGACAGCGAGGCCCTGGTGGACCACGACGCCGTCGCGGTCGAGCCGTTTGCCAAGCGACTCCATCACCAGCTGCTGCAGGTAGCGGCTGAACACCTCCAGCCGGTCCCGGTAGGGGAGCACCACCATGTCGCGGCGCCCCTGGCCGCCGCCGGCCACGTGCCAGGAGGCGGCCAGCAGGGCGGCGGGATTGGTGCGCAGGTCGGGCACGCGCGTCAGCCGGTCCATGGCGGCGGCCCCCTCCAGGAAGCCGCGCAGGTCGGCGCCGATCAGGGCGGCGGGCAGCAGCCCGACGGCACTGGTGATGCTGGTGCGCCCGCCGACCCAGTCGAACATGTCGAAGCGCCGCAGCCAGCCGGCCGCCTCCGCCTCCCGATCCAGCCGGCTGCCGCCCATGGTGACGGCCACCGCCTGGGCGCTCCAGTCGCCGCCGGCGGCCAGCACCCGCGCCCGGGCCTGCACCATGCCCAGGTGGGGTTCGGGGGTCCCCCCCGACTTGCTGACCACGATCACCAGCGTGGTGGTGAGACGGTCGGCCAGGGCGGCCAGGGTGCGGGCCATGCCGTCGGGGTCGACGTTGTCGAAGAAGTGGAACGGCAGTCCCACCCCCTGGCGCTGAAGGGCCCTGAGCATCAGCAACGGGCCGAGGCCGGAGCCGCCGATGCCGATCCAGAGGACGTCGCTGAAGGGCCGGCCGCCAGGGGCCGTGACCGATCCGGCCAGGACGTCCCGTCCGAAGGCTTCGAGGCGATCCACCTCCGCGCCGATGGCGGCGGCCACCGCCGGATCGGGGGCCAGTTCCGGGGCCCGCAGCCAGTAGTGGCCCACCTGCCGGCCCTCGTCGGCGTTGGCGATGGCCCCGGCCTCAAGGGCCTCCATGGCGGCGAAGGCGCGGGCGAAGGGCTCTTCAAAGCGCTCCAGATCAGGCTCCTCCATGGCCATCCGACTCACGTCCAGCCAGAAGGCAAGATCAGGGTCGTGCCAGAGCAGCTGGCGGTAGCGCTCCCACAGGGCAGCGGAATCTTGGCCGTTCAACGGCGGCAGCGGGGACATGGCTCCTGGGACGCCGTGGCGGGCCACTGAACCGTATCCATCAGCCTCCACGTTCGGCAAGCGGATCGGCGGATGCGGGCTTTCCAGCACGGGGCCGGCCGCAGGAGCGCCCCCGGAACGGGAAGAATCCGGCCGCATTCGTTACAGTTGGTCTAGAGAGCGCCATCCTGCTTGCTGTCCCGCCTCGCCGGAACTAAGCCCCGACGCTCCGGCCCCAAGGCCGCGGACGCCGCACCGGTTCGCCTGGGGCACAACGGCCAGCCGCCTCTCGCCCAGCCCCGGCACGTTTTGCGTCTTTGCCTGATCCTGGCGGCTGGCAGCCTGGCGCTGATCCCGTTGAGCCGGGAACCCCAGGAGCGATCCCGCAGTCCCTTCCTGCTCACCGATGGCCGGCGCGCCGGCCAGGCCTTTCCCCTGATCCATCCTTCCACCAGCGAAGGGCTGCGCCCCGATCCGGTGGATTTCAGTCCCGAGGAACTACGCGAACTCAATCGCCGCTTCGGAGTTCACGGTCCCCAGCCCCGGCTGGCCCAGCTGTTCACCGAGGGCATCGACCAGCTCCAGCCCCTGCGCAGCCATACACTCGGGCGCCTGGAGGAACTCCGGCCGGTGATCCTCAGCGAAAGCCGCCGCCACCGCATCAATCCGATGCTGGTGGCCGCCGTGCTCTTCGATGAGCTGCAACACGCCAAGCCGGGCGAAGATATCCCCCTGGCGGCCCGAAGCGGCCTGTTCAGCACCCATGGCCCCGCCCAGCTCAGTGTCGGCGAGCTCGTCAAGCAGGGGCTCCTGCCCGCCGACGCCACCCCGGAGCAGATCGATGAAGCGCGCATGGAGCTGCTCGACCCCGACCGCAACGTCCGTCTGCTGGTGGGCAAGTTCGTGCGCCTGAAGCAGGCCCTGGGTCTTTCCGGCAACGCCCTGCTGATGGCCAGCACCTCCCCAGCCGATGCCAAGGCCATCGCCACCCTGGCCTACCTCCACAACGGCAAGCTGGACTACCCCGGGCGAGTGCTGCGCTACATGCAGGATCCCGAGCTGCACGCCCTGCTCTACGGCAGCCGCAAACCGATCACCAGCCCGCTGATCTGAGCCGGGCCCGTCGATGGGAGCCGGGCCCGCTTCCCCGAGCTGGCCTTCACCTGTGCCCCCTCAGCAGAGCACACCGAGCGCGGCCAGCCGCACCTGCAGTTCCCGCCAGTCGAAGCTGCGAGGATCCATGCGTTCCCCGCCCAGATCCACGTGCCGGTGCGTGGTGATGTTGCCGGGTGGGATGGCGTAGCGGCGCATCCAGCGGGCCAGAACCACCGCGAGGGCGTCGTACTGGGCCGACGTGTAGCCACTGTGGCTGGACCCCTGGTTCTCACCGTCGAGCGGCGTCTCCAGGCTGAGGTGCAGGGCGAAGTTGTTGATCGAGCCGGCCAGCTCGGGGTTGGTCACCACCCAGCGGCCGTTGAAGGCGGAATTGCCGGCACCGAAGGCCCGCTTGGCCGGGTCGAGCGCCTCCACCACCTGGCCGTCGAGGCCGATCAGGGTGTGGTAGCTCACCTGGTCCTCATCCCGGGGGTGGGGCGTCATGAAGGTGTTGATCGCCGAGTTGATGCCGTAGACGGTCTCGTGCAACACCACCACCTGGGGGGTGGTGTCGAGGGCATGGCCGAAGGCATCCCGGCGGAACCGCTCGCCGTAGTTGCTCGGGTCGATGCGCAGCCGCACGGTCTCGTAGCGGAGGCGCTCAGCCAGCCCCGCCAGGCGGGCACGCAGGGTCGGATCGGCCTGGCAGGCCCCCCCCAGGGGGGCGCGCCAGGCGGCCTGGGGCGGCGGCAGGGCCTGCTGCCGGGGTGACGTCGACGCTCCCCCATCGGGGGGGGACTGGCGCACCTCCTCCAGCAGATCGAGGAGGGAGGCGCGGCCACCGGCATTGCCGGGCGCGCCGAACAGGTCACGCCCCAGCCAGGTGAGCCCCCCGAGGCTGAGCACGCCAGCCCCGGCCACCGCCAGCACCAGGGGACGCAGGGAGGAGGTCATGGCTGCAGTGACAGCCAGCGCTGTCGGTTGCAGCGGGTGAGCGCGTTGTCGCGCTCCGGGTCAATCACCAGTTGCCAGCTGGCGATGGTCGGGGGATGTGGCCATAGGGCGGTACTTCGCACCCTGCCGTCCCGGCAGAAGAGCAGTTGCCGTTCCGCCAGCGCCGTGGGGATGGCGAGGGCCAGGGCCAGATCCTCGGGGGCGCGCAGGCGTAGGCCATCGAGGGCCAGGAGCTCATCGCCCGGCTGCAGGCAGGCCAGCTCCGCCGGGCCGTTCCGGTGCACCCGCTTCAGCCGCATCGCTCCCCCCGCGGGCTCCTCCAGCTGCCAGCCGAGGAAGGGCTCGCTGGCCGGCGTCGGCCGCAGGGCCAGCCCGACGTCGGTCAGGTAGGCATCGAGGTCGGGGTCGTCCGTGCTCTCCAGCCAGTGGGGCAGCAGCTCCGCCAGGTCGGGGGCCTGGCCGGCGAAGGCGTCCATCAGATCGGCGTCGTTGAAGCCGCGGCCGGCGGCCCCGTGGCTGCGCCACAGCTCCCGCAGCACCACCCCGAGGCTGGAGCCGTGCCGCCGCAGGTGCAGGTCGAGCACCAAGGCCACCACGGCCCCCTTGAGGTAGTAGCTGATCTGGCTGTCGGCGGAGGAGGCGTCCTGGCGGTAGAGCTTGACCCAGGCTTCCTCGGCGCTCTGCCGCAGCCCCTGGACCCGGCGACCGGGGGTGAGCAGGTAGCGGCTGAGGTCGGCCCCCAGGTCCTCGAGCAGGTCGGCCTCGCTGCCCACCCCGGCCGCCAGCGGCAGCAGCAGGTCGAGGTAGGAGGTCACCCCCTCGGCGAACCAGAGACCGGGCACGATCGTGGCCCGCCCGTAGTCGAGCGGCGTGAGCGCGGCGGGCTTCAGACGCCGCACGTTCCACTGGTGCAGGTACTCGTGGGCCACCAGCTGCAGCAGCTTGCGGCGACCACCGGGAGCCGCCAGGGCCCGGCGGCCGTACTGCAGCACGCTGGCGTGGTCGTGCTCCAGGCCGCCGAAGCCCGCCTCCAGCAGGTGCAGCACGAACAGGTAGTCGTCGCTGGCGGGGGCGGTCTCCCCCATCAGGCGGCAGCAGGCCAGGGCGATCCGCTCCACATCGGCCAGCCAGGCGGGATCCTCGACGGGCAGGTCGCCCCCCCAGGTGACCCAGCGGTGCGGCACCCCGGCGACGCTGAAGCGGTGGCAGGGATGGGGGCCGGCCTCCAGGGGCGCATCGATCAGCCGGTCGTAGTCGCCGGCGATCCAGGCGCCGTCGCCGGTGCCCGGGAGGGGAACGAAGGCCTGCCAGCCAGCGGGCAGCCGCAGCTCCAGCCGGTGGCGATTCCAGCGTTCCCCCGTGGCTTCCAGCACCACGCCGGCGAGGGCGAGGAAGCCGTGGTCGGCGCTGAGGTGGCAGGTGCGCACGGTCAGCTCGGTGGCCTGGATCCGGTAGCGGACGACGAGGGGTTCAAGGCTGCTGAGGGCGAGCCGCCAGCGGGCCTCCGCCACCCGCGTGGGAACGACCGGGGTGCCGTCCTGGATCACCTCCAGGGCCTCGAGGTTCCTGACGTGGTCCCGGATCAGATAGGAGCCCGGCGTCCAGGCGGGCAGCTGCAGCTCCGTCCGCAGGCAACGGGGCGTGAGATGCAGGGTGACCTGGATCAGGTGACGCTGGGGCTCGCGGAGGTCGAGCTGGACGACCGGCCCGGCGGCCGTGTCGGGTTGGGGTGGGTCGTCAGACACGGAGCTCGATCGACGCCGTGGGGACGGCCAGACGGGCCTCCTCGAGGGCCGCCCGGGCGGCATAGGCCCGGGTGATGCGGCCCAGCAGCCGCTGCAGGGCGGTGTTGCGGCTGAGGCGCTGGAGATCACCCACAAGGGCGAGGGATCCATCCTCCTGGCGGGCCCATCCCAGACCCTGGCCGTCCCTGAGCTGCAGCTGCAGCGTCACCGCCAGGCGCTCGCCGGCGAAGCCGCCCAGATCCCCGCCCCATCGCCAGGGGAGCTGGAGGCTGGTGAGGGTGGCCGCCAGGGCCTCGGCATCCCGCAGCACGGTGGGCAGGATGGAGAGATGGGACATGGACGCAATGCCCGATTCCGCTGACCATAGCGATCCCGGCGGGTCTCTCCAGTGGCCGTTGCCACAGCCGCCTCCGGCCGCCGAGGCCCCGCTGCGACTGGCGGTGATGGCCTCGGGCACGGGCAGCAACTTCGAGGCCCTGGCAGAGGCCTGCGGCGATGGGCGGCTGCAAGGCCGGGTGGTCGTCCTGGCGGTGAACCAGGCGGACTGCGGTGCCCGGAGAAGGGCTGAACGGCTCGGAATCCCCTGCGAGGTGATCGACCACCGCCGGCAGCCCTCTCGGGAGGCCCTCGACCGGGCCCTGATCCAGCTGTTCGAGGCGCACCGGGTCGACCTGGTGGTGATGGCGGGCTGGATGCGCATCGTCACTCCCGTGCTGATCGGAGCCTTCCCGGGGCGGCTGGTGAACATCCACCCCTCCCTGTTGCCCAGCTTCCGCGGCGCCGACGGGGTGGGGCAGGCGCTGGCGGCCGGGGTCACCCTGGCCGGCTGCACCGCCCACCTGGTGACTGAGCAGGTGGACGCGGGACCGATCCTGGTGCAGGCGGCGGTGCCGGTGCTGGCGGATGACGACCGCGAACGGCTCCACGCCCGCATCCAGCGCCAGGAGCACCGGATCCTGCCCCTGGCCGTCAGCCTCGCCGCCCGGCGCCTGGCTCAGGGGTAGAAGGGCAGCAACGGCAGACCGGTTCCCGCCGCCAGACCGCTGAGGAGGTTGAGGCACTGCACCCCCTGGCCAGCCTGGCCCTTGACCAGGTTGTCGATGGCGCTCATGACGATCAGCTGGCCGGTGCGAGGGTCCACCTGCACCGAGAGCAGGCAGCGGTTGGTGTTGCGCACCCATTTGGTGGAGGGGTAGACCCCCACCGGCAGGACCTGCACCGTGGGGCTGTGGCGGTAGGAGGCCTTGAGCAGGGTCGTGCAGTCCTCCGCCGTCAGCCCGGGGTCCCGCAGCCGCCCGTACACCGTGGCCAGCAGGCCCCGCACCATCGGCATCAGATGGGGCGTGAACTGCAGCTGGATCGCCTGGCCGGCCGCCTGGCCCGCCAGCTGCTCGATCTCGCTGGTGTGGCGGTGGCCCACCACTCCGTAGGGCGCCACGGCCTCGGCGGCTTCGGCCAGCAGCAGGTTCTCCTTGGCGGCCCTGCCGCCGCCGGAGGTGCCCGTCTTGGCGTCGATGACGATGCCGCCCGTCTCGATCAGTCCCTGCTCGAGGAACGGCAGCAGGGCCAGCAGGCTGGCGGTGGGGAAACAGCCGGGGGCCGCCACCAGGCGGGCCTCGCGGATCCGCGCCTCCGCCACCTCCACCAGCCCGTAGACGGCCTCCCGGCAGAGATCGTCATCCCGGCGCGCGGCCTGGCGGGCTTCGGCGGCATAGACCTCCTCCCACTGGGCCAGGGAGCGGTAGCGGTAATCGGCCGAGAGGTCCACCACCTTCACGCCGCGCTGCAGCAGTTCGGGGACAAGCCCTGACGCCAGGCCGTTCGGCAGGCTCAGCACGGCCAGATCGGCGGCGGCGGCGATGGCTTCCGGATCCGGCGAGCGCACCACCAGGTCGTCCTCCAGGGGGAGGAACGGCACCAGTTCGCTCCAGCGCCTGCCGGCGCTGCGCTCCCCGCCCAGAAAGCTCACCGTGAGGTCCGGGTGGCCCTGCAGCAGCCTCAGGGTCTGCAGTCCCCCATAGCCACTGGCACCGATCACCGCAACGCGCTTGCCAGCCATGCGGAACGCAGAAGAACGCTGGATCGTACCGGCACCCTATAAATGAGGTTCGATCCTTTCCCCGATCCAACCCGCTCCCTTGACCGTCCTGTCCGGCCCACGCCAGTCCACGGGCATTCACTTCGATGCCATCGCCGATGCCCTGGCGGCCATCCGCAACGGTGAGTCGATCGTGGTGGTCGATGACGAGAACCGGGAGAACGAAGGCGATCTGATCTGCGCGGCCCAGTTCGCCACACCCCAGCAGATCAACTTCATGGCCACCGATGCCCGGGGGCTGATCTGCCTGGCGATGGAAGGCGAACGGCTCGATGCCCTGGATCTGCCCCTGATGGTGGATCGCAACACCGACAGCAACCAGACGGCCTTCACGGTGAGCGTGGATGCGGGTCCGGAGCGTGGGGTGAGCACGGGTATCTCGGCGGAGGACCGGGCCCGGACGATCCAGGTGGCCATCCACCCCGACACTCGGCCCGGCGACCTGCGCCGGCCCGGCCACATCTTTCCGCTGCGGGCCCGCCAGGGCGGGGTGCTGCAGCGGGCGGGCCACACCGAGGCGGCCGTCGACCTGGCCCGCCTGGCGGGTCTGTACCCCGCCGGCGTGATCTGCGAGATCCAGAATCCCGATGGCTCCATGGCCCGTCTGGCCCAGCTGGCCGACTACGCCCGCCACCACGGCCTGCGGCTGATCAGCATCGCCGACCTGATCCGCTACCGCCTCGACACCGAGCGGTTCGTGGCCCGCCAGGCGGAGGCCACCCTGCCCAGCAGCTTCGGCCAGTTCCGGGCGATCGGCTACCGCAACGAACTCGACGGCAGCGAGCACGTGGC